>JAVHVL010000632.1:0-18427 GCA_032160565.1 Pseudonocardiales bacterium
GCCACGTTGCGGAGGCCTTCCTTGACGAGCGCCTGCGCGAGCACGGTGGCCGTCGTCGTGCCGTCACCGGCTACGTCGTCGGTCTTCTTGGCAACTTCCTTGACCAGCTCGGCGCCGATCTTCTCGAACGGCTCCTCGAGCTCGATCTCCTTGGCGATGCTCACACCGTCGTTGGTGATCGTGGGGGCGCCCCACTTCTTCTCCAACACGACGTTGCGGCCCTTGGGGCCGAGCGTCACCTTGACGGCATCGGCGAGAGTGTTCATGCCGCGCTCAAGGCCGCGGCGGGCCTCTTCGTCGAACGCGATCAACTTAGCCATGCGGTGTCGTCCTTACTCGTAGATGGACACGCTTGCGTTGTCCGGCCCTCAGTGCCCGCGACGGACGGCGCACGTAGGGAGCGCCTCACTGCAGCCAGCTGGCACTCAGCGTAGCCGAGTGCCAGTTCAGGTTTAGCACTCGACCCCACCGAGTGCAAGAACGGCGACGGCTACTCGGCCGTGACGCCGGGGTTCACGCGGCGGGTGAACGGTGCGAGCGGCCGCACGGCCACCGGTTCGGCGAGCAGGTCCGCGAGCTCCAGCTGGAGGGCGCGGAAGAAGTCGTGCTCGAAGTGGCCGCGCACGGCGTCCTCGTCCTCGAACTCCTCCCACAGCCAGACGATGTCCTCGTCGTTGACGTCGGCCGCTGCCGCGAACAGGGTCGTGCCCGGCTCGCCGTCCAGGGTCTTGCCGTAGTTGGTGAGCAGCTGCAGGAGCTCCTCCCGCTTCCCCTCGCGGGCGGTGAGCTGAAGGACGGCTCCGAATCGGGCGTTGTCGGTCACGACGTTGGTCAACGCCTGCCGCGAGCTCCGGATTCCCCGAGCCCCGCGCCCGACCGAAAAACGTCAAGAGGGCCCGCACCGCCGAAGCGCTGCGGGCCCTCTCAGCCGATGTGCTGGTTCAGGCGACGACGCGAACCGCGTCAGCCTGCGGGCCCTTGGGCCCCTGAGCGACCTCGAACTCCACCCGCTGACCTTCGTCGAGCGAGCGGTAGCCGTCGGACTGGATGGCCGAGTAGTGGACGAAGACGTCCTGGCCGCCGTCTACGGCGATGAAGCCGTAGCCCTTCTCGTTGTTGAACCACTTCACCGTGCCCTGTGCCACGCGCACTCCTTGCTAGGGGCCTTCCGGCACCCACCCCTCGTGAGGCCGGGGTCTTCGTTCCTTGGTCCCGCTTCACTGCAGTGCACGTTCACACCGGGCGAACGTGGTACTTCGCTTGTCGAAACGCTCGTCACTACGACCGCCGCGGACGCTACACGGACGTCCCGTCGATTTCCAGATTTCGGTCACGCGGAGTAGGGGTCAGCTCGCTGTCCAGCATCGCCAGCTGGGGCGCCGCGTACCGCTCTCCGGCGGCAGCGCCGGCGGGCAACGTCTGCTCGATCTCGGTCAGCGCCGCCTCGTCCAGGTGTACCGCGACGGCGTCGAGCGCCTCCGCCAGCCTGGAGCGGCGGCGGGTGCCGACGAGCGGCACGATGTCCGCACCCTTCGCGGCGGCCCAGGCGATCGCCAGCTGCGCGACGCTCAGCCCGTACCGCTCCGCGATGGGGCGCAGCCGCGCGACCAGGCGGCGATTCTGCGCCAGGTTGTCGCCCTGGAACCGCGGGCTGTGCGCCCGGAAATCCGTCGGGGCGAAGGTATCGGCCACGGTGTCGGCGATCAGGCCGCGGGACAGCACGCCGTACGCGGTGATGGCGATGCCCAGCTCGCGGCAGACCCCGAGGATCTCCTTCTCGATGCCGCGCGACAGCAGCGAGTACTCGATCTGCAGGTCGGCGATCGGGTGGACGGCCGCCGCGCGGCGGATGGTCTCCGGGCCGACTTCGGACAGGCCGATGTGCCGCACGTAGCCGGCCTCGACCTGCTCGGCGATGGCGCCGACCGTCTCCTCGATGGGCACCTGCGGATCGAGGCGCGCCGGGCGGTAGATGTCCAGGTAGTCGGTGCCCAGCCGGCGCAGTGAGTAGGCGAGGAAGTTGCGCATGGCGGCCGGTCGGGCGTCATTGCCTCCCCAGGCACCGTCCGGGCCACGCATGGCGCCGAACTTCACGCTCAGCAGGACGTCCTCGCGCTCGCGGTCGCGCAGGGCACGTCCGATCAGCATCTCGTTGTGGCCGGAGCCGTAGAAGTCGCCGGTGTCCAGCAGGTTGATGCCGCCATCCAGCGCCGCGTGGATCGTCGCGATGCTCTCCTCGTCATCCGTCCCGCCGTACATACCGGACATCCCCATGCAGCCGAGCCCGATCGCACTCACCGTGGGTCCCGTTGCGCCGAGCCGGCGCGTCGTCATCGTCGTCATACGACCAGCGTGCCCCGCCCGGCTAGGCGCGGGCAGGCCGCACCGATCAGGGGATCGGCAATCCCTGGCTGGGCGCCGAGGCGTCCTGCACAGTGGAGGCATGGATCGAGCTGGGCTCGCCGACTTCCTGCGGCGCCGCCGGGAGCGGCTGTCTCCGGGCGACGTGGGGCTGCCGCCGGGGGTGCGCCGCCGCACGCCCGGGCTGCGCCGCGACGAGGTGGCGCAGCTGGCCGGCATGTCCGTCGACTACTACACGCGGCTCGAGCAGGGGCGCGGGCCGAACCCGTCCGCCCCGCTGCTGGCCGCCGTCGCGCGGGCGCTGCGGCTGACCGAGGACGAGCGGGACCACGTCTTCCACCTGGCCGGGCAGGCCCCGCCGGTGCGGCACAGCAGCGACCCGCACGTCAGCCCGGGCCTGCTGCACGTGCTGAACCGGCTGTCGGACACGCCGGCCTTCGTGGTCTCGGACCTCGGCGACGTGCTGGTGCAGAACGCGATGTCAGTGGCCGTCCAGGGCGACAACGCGGCGCGTACCGGCTTGGACCGCAACTTTCCGTGGCGGTGGTTCACCGACCCCTCGACGCGCTCGCGCTTTCCCCGCGAGGACTGGGCGCGGCACTCGCGCACGCATGTGGCCGACCTGCGGGCGACGGCCGCGCGGCGCCGCGGCAATGCCGACGTCGAGTCGCTGGTGGGCAAGCTGCGGGCCGCGAGCGCCGAGTTCGCCGCGCTGTGGGGCGAGCACGAGGTGGCGGTGCGACGGGCGGACAGCAAGCGGCTGATCCATCCCGAGGTGGGCGTACTCGACTTCCTGTGCGAAACGCTGATCAGTGGCGTCGGCGATCAGATCCTGGTGGTGCTGTATCCGCGACCGGGTACCGACGCCCGCGAGAAGCTGGAGCTGGCGCGCGTCATCGGCACCCAGGACCTCACCGCTTCGCGCTGAAGTCCAGCGTCGTGGTGCCCTTCGTGACGGTGAGGTCCGCGTCGTGCACCGACCAGACAACGTGACCGGTGAGGACGCCGTCCACGACACTGTCCTGCTGCTGCTCGGCCCGCTGGTCGGCTGCCGTAGGGCACGGGATCGCGCCGGTCAAGGTGACCTTGCCGATGTCGAGGGTGCCCCGGCCGAGCTGCGCAACCGCCTCCGCGGCGTAGCAGCGATGGCTGATCGTCAGGTGTCCGGTGCTGTCGAGAGTGACCGTCGTGCTCGCCATGCCCGAGGACCCGGTCGCCGAACCCGAGTTGCCCGTGTCGTGCTCGATGCCCGACAGCGCCCAGATCGGCCCCACAAGCGCTTCTGGGTCGGTGGTCGTGGTGTGCTTGACTGCGCGGTAGACCAGCGAGCCCGCGCCGTCCTTCGTCAACGTGAGCTCGTCACCGCTGACCGACCAGCGCACCGTGCCGCTGAGCATCGCGTGGATCGCGCGTTCGGCGATGCCGATGGCGGGATTCGGGTTGAGGCAGCCCATGTCGGTCGTCAAGAGGCCCCGCACGTCGAGCTCGGTCGCCGACACCTGCACCGTCGCACCGATGTGGTTGCACCCGTCCGTCCCGGACAGCCTGCCGTCCGCGCTCACGGTGAGCTGCGCCGGTCCGGCTTGCGTCGCATGGCCGGCCTGGTCGACGACCTGCACCAGCCTCCAGTCGACGCCGAGCAGCGCCGACGCGCTGCCGGACGGCGTCTTCGATTTCGATCCGCCGAGTTGGACGACCAGCAGGGCGGCGGCGACCGTCGCGGCAACCGCTGCTGCTGCCGCCAGCCACAGGCGGGCGCGGCGGGGCGCGGTGGCCGCCCCGCGGACCGTCGGCACCACCGGAACGACGGCCGGCGGATCGGCCGCGAGGTGCCGGAAATCCACGTGGGCCGGCTCAGGATGCGCCGCGCGCCAGCGGTTACCGGCGGCGCGGAGGCGGGCGTCGAGAAGCTCGTCAGTCATCGTCGTCTCCCAGCAGGGTGCGGAGTCTGGTGCGGGCGTCGAAGAGGGTGGACTTGACCGTTCCCGCTGCGCAGTCCATGACCGCGGCGGTCTCCTCGACGGTGAGCCCGACGAAGTAGTGCAGCTGCACGGCCAGGCGCTGGCGCTCCGGGAGCTCGTCGACGGCGCGGTCCAGGTCGAGATCGGCTGCGAGGTCGGCGAGCGGCGCCGCGGCGTCCGGCAGCTCCGCGCGATCGTCGACGACGCGGATCCGGCGTACCTGCGAGCGCCGGGCGTTGCGCGCCTGGTCGGCGGTGATGGCAAGCAGCCACGTGGCGGCCGTGCCTCGCGCCTCGTCGAACTGCTCCCACTTCTGCCACGCGCGCACGAGGGCGTCCTGCACGACGTCGTCGGGGTCGGCGTGCGGCGCGAGGCGGCGAGCGAGCCGGGTCATCGCCAGCAGCGACGGTCGCGCCCACTCGGCGAAGCCCGCGGCCTCGCCGGTGATCGCCACACTGCCCATGCTCTCTGTACGTCGCCAAGGCTGGCAACGGTTGGGTACGGGGTGGATCAGTGCAGGCGGCGCCGCGCGAGGTGCAGCACGCCCATGCCGAGAAGGAGCATGGCGACGGACATGACGAGCAGCCGGCGGGTCGCCGCGCCGGTGTCCGCCAGGCTGACGACATCCGGCTGATGCCGCACGGGTAGGTGGCCAGCGTCGGCTACCGGGAGCTCCGTGTACACGGTGGCAGCCGAAAGCACCCAGGGCGTGGTCGATGCCGACGACGCGCCCGTAACCGGGTCGTGGCCGACGCAGCTGAACAGCCCGTACGGCACCTGGGTCAGCTGGAACTCGCCCGCGGCGTTCGCGACCGTCTCGAGCACGACGTCGTCGGCCGTCCCGAGGATGTCGTCGAAGCCCGCCCAGCGGCAGCTGAGCGTCGCGTGGGCGATCGGGTCGCCGGTGCCGCTGGAGTACACGCGGCCGCCGAGCGTGCCCTTGCCGATGCCTGCGAACTGGGCCGGTGCCGTGGCAGCCGGGTCGAGCTGGACGGCGACGCTCCAGTCCAGCAGGCCGTCGGTGTCGGACGTGTACTCGAACCCGGCAGCCGTGACCGCCGCGGACACGCGATAGTGGCCGGCGGCCAGCCTCGGGAAGCGGAACCGGCCCTTCGCATCGGTGACGGCGTGCAGTTGCAGCGCGGCACCGGCGGTCAGCGCGGAGTGGACGGACGCCGGCGCGGCGCCGCCGCCGCTCGTGTCGAGCTCGACCGGAACTCCGGGCAGCGGCCACTCACCCGGGTCCTGCCGGCCATCCTGGTTGCGGTCGAACCACACCACGCCCTCGATCGCACCGAGCCGGGGCGCGGCCGGCGTGGAGCTCGTCGCCGTGTCGGTCGGCGTCGCCGTGTCGGTCGGCGTCACCGTGTCGGTCGGCGTCACCGTGCCCGTCGGCGTCACCGTGCCCGTCGGCGTCACCGGATCGGTGTGCGGCAGCAAGGAGGTCGTGCCATCGGTTGCGGTCAGCGGCGCGGTCGCGCCCGGTGAGGACGCGGTCGCCGTGCCCGCGCTGCCCCAGTGACCTGCGGCGAGATCGCCCTGCGTCACGACGTGCGATCCGGTGCAGACGGCCGAGGCGCCCGGAGCGGCCGTCGTCGCGGTGCACGTCATGGCCTCACCCGAATCCAGCGTCACAGCGATGCCGGTGAGCGTCGTGTTGCCGTCGTTGGTCACCGTGTACGTCACCGTCACCGAATCACCCACGACCAGTGCGCTCGGCGTGCTGCTGTCCAGTTGCGCGTAGGCGGACGCCGCCAGCTGGGGCGCACGCGCGAGCGGCACGGTCAGGTTGTCGGCACCGGCCACCGGTCCGGCGGCGCTGTCGCCGCCGACGGTCACCGCATCCGCGGTCTCGCCGGCGTCGATCTGCGCCTGGGACAGCACATGGTGGGTGGAGCACGTCGCGCTGCCCCCTGCCGCCAGCCCGGTCGTCAGCGCGGCTGAGCAGGAGGGCGCCCCGTCCGCGGACGAGCTCACCGCGACGTCGCTGACGGTGACGTCGCCGGTGTTGTGGACCGTCCAGGTCCAGGTGATCACGTCGCCGGCGACCGGCCGGCTGCCCGGGTCGGACGCCGCCGAGCTGACCGCCACGGATGCGCTCTGCACCGGCTCCGAACCCACGGTGAGGAGCACCGAGGAATCGGCGTACTGCCCGGAGACTGGATCCGTGACGCGGTAGCCGAACGAGTCCGTGCCGCTCCAGCCGGCCGCGGGCGTGTAGGTGAACACGCCGCTGCCGTCCCCGTCGATGTCACCGTTCTCCGGTGCGGTCCGCAGCGACACGACGCATCCGGGGCAGCTGTTCGGGGCGAGGACGTGCACGGTCTTCGCCTGATCGGCCGGCACCTGCAGCGTCTGCACGTCGGGCGTGACCAGGATGCGCACGGTGGAGGAGACGGTGTGCGACTCGCCGTCGGCAGCGGTGTAGCCGAACGTCGCCAGCCCGGCGAAGCCGACGTCAGGGACCCAGCTGACGCCACTGCCTGCAGGGGAGGCGTAGCCCGAGGTCGGCGCTGTCACGCCGGTGACGGCGCAACCGGTGCAGCTGTCGTTCGCGAGGACGTCCAGGCCGCTCACCGCTACCCCGTAGGGCGTGGTGGTGGAGTCCGGCCGCGCGTCGCTGACGTCCACGGTGAGCACCGCGTCCGAGCCGCTGCCGATACTGGGATCCGTCGCTGTGTACCCGACGGTCACCACCCCGGTCCAGCCGGCGTCCGGCGCCAGCTGGATGCCGCCGGCGACCACGGCCACTGCCGCGCCCGCCGAGCTCGCGCCCAGGCTGATCGTGCATCCGGTGCAGTCATCGTTGGCGAGCACGTCAACGGTGATCGGGGTTCCGGTGCCCGTTGCGGCGGAGTCGTCGTGAGCCACGGGGGTGACGGTGACGACCACCGTGGCAACGGCCCACGCACCGCTCACCGGGTCGGTGGCGGTGTAGCTGAACGTGTCGGTACCCGTGAATCCCGGCGCGGCGCTGTAGACGGCATGACCGTGCACGTCGACTGTGGCGGTGCCGTGCGCCGGGTCGCTCTCGATCGCGACGCCGCAGCCGGTGCAGCTGTCGTTCGCGAGCACGTCCACGACCGCCGGAGTCGCGCTCGGCGTCGTCGCGGTGTCGCCCGACACGGCCGGTCCATCGACGACGTGCACGGTGACGATGCCGGTGTATTCGTTGCCGGCTCCGTCCACGGCCTGATAGATGAACGTGGCCGTCCCCACCGCCGACGGCATGAACGTGACGAGGTCACCGGAGCGGCTCGTCGCGCCGGACGTCGGCGTTCCGACCCCGGTGAGCGCGCAGTTGGCGCAGACGTCGTTGCCCACCGGCAGCAGCTGCACCGGCGCGCCAGCCAGGATGGTGACGCTGTCGTCGACCGCCAGCGGCAGGACGTTCACAGTCACCGTCGCCGTCGTCGTCGCGCTCCCCTGCGTGAGCACGTAATCGAAGGTGACGCGCCCGGTGAAGCCCGCGACGGGTGTGTACCGGACCGCGCCGCCACTGAGCACGGCGGTGCCGGAGCTCGGGGTAGCGACGCTGCTGAGCGCGCAGCCGGAGCAGGGGTCGTTGGACAGTACGTCGATGGTGATCGGTGTGCCGGGCGCCGTGCTGACCACGTCGTCGCGGGCGCCGCGCACGTCGATGTGCACCGTCGCGTCGTCCGCCACCAGGCCGGACACCGAGCTCGTGACGCGGTAGGTGAACGTGACTGGCCCGATCACCGATCCGGGGGTGTAGCTCCAGGTGCCATCGGTGTGGAAGTCGACAGCGCCCGACGACGGCTGGCTCAGCAACGTTCGCGTGCACGTCGGCGGGCAGGAGTCGTTGGTCGACACGTCACCGGTGGCAATGGCGCCCAGTAGCACCGACGCATTGTCGTCGACGGCGTCAGGCCCGACGGTGACCGTCACGCTGCCCGACACACGCAGCCCCGTGGTGGGGTCCTTCACGACGTAGGTGAACGAGTCGGCGCCTGCGTAGCCCGCGCCCGGCAGGTAGGTGCTGGTGCCGGTCGCCGGGTCCACCGTGATCGAGCCGTGCAGCGGCGCGGTGCCCAGCAGGTAGACGCAATTCAGGCAGGACCCGCTTGCCGGCACGGCTGAGCTGCCGGCGGCGCCGTAGGTCGTGTGCAGCGTGCTCGCGGGCGGACCGACAAGGACCGTGACCGGCGTGGTGGTGCTTCCGGTGTTGCCGGTGATGCCGTAGCTGAACGCGTCGAGGCCCCACTGGGTGCCTGTGGGGGTGTATCGCACGTTGCCCGCCGGGACCGGCGATCCGGCGCCGGCGTACGCGGTGGTGCCCCGCGTCGGGTTGGTGCCCGCCTGCGGCTTGCAGCCGTTGGTGCAGCCGGGATCGTTGGCTTGCACCGCGATGTCGACGGAGGTCGCGTTCGGCGTGCTCATGATGTCGGGATTGAGATCGCCGACGTTGATGACGACGTTGCCGTCCGTTGTGCGTCCGGTGGCCGGATCCGTCGCCCGGTAGGTGAAGGTCACCGTGCCGGTCACGCCGCTCGGAGGCACGAACGTGAACGTGCCGGCCGCGGCTATCGATACCGTGCCGGTCGGGGTCGAGCCGATCACGGGTCCGCTCACCAGCGTGCTGCTCACCGTGCAGGCCGTGCACGCGTCGTTGCCGAGGATGCTGGCGGCGTTCAGGATGACACCCTCGCCGGTGCTGTACGTGTCGCGCACCGCCACCGGGCTCACGGTGATCGTCACCGTGGCGCTCGATGAGGCGTAGCCGTCGGATGCGGTGTAACTGAATGTCGCCGATCCGGATCGCCCGGCGGCGGGGCTGTAGGTGATGCTGCCGTCGGAGCCGAGGACGGCCGACCCGGTGCTCGGCGTACCGATCGCAGTGACGTGCAGCGGCAGCCCGGACGGTGCACTGTCGTTGGCCAGTACGTCGAAGGTGACCGGTGTGCCGGCGGGGGTCACCGCGGAGTCGCCGGCCAGGTCGAGCGTCGCTGCGCCGAGCACGGTGACGGTGGCGGAGGCTGGTGCCGTGTCCGCCACGTCGCGGGTGGTGTCGAGATCGAGGTCGGCGAAGTGGGCTACCGCGGAGTTCACCCGCGTGCCCGGCGTGGCACCGAGCTGCAACGAGTAGGTGAGCACCGTGCTGCCGAGAGCAGGAACGTGGAGCGGGCCGATGACGGAGATGGACCGGCCCGCGATCACCGGATCGGCAACGGTGCGGCCATCGAGGCGCAGGCTGCCGGCGACGAACTCGGCGTCGGTCGGCATGGTGTCGGAGAGCCAGTCCACGAGCCCTGTCGCGCTGCCGGCATTGGTGAGGGTGACGCGGTAGCCGCCGATTCCGCCGCCGCTGGCCAGCACGCCCGATGCCGGCGTCACGAGAGCCTTGCTGACCGAGATGTTCGCGGTGCTCGACACCTCCGGCAGCGAGTACAGCGCGGCACCGCCCAGGTCGGTGTGCTTCACCTGCGTGCCGCTGGCGATGTATTGGATCGGCTTCACCTGGGCAGGCGTGCTGCTCGGCCCGATGGCGCGGAAGAGGTAGCGGGCCGTGTACGGGCGCGCCGGGCCGCTCGCGCCGCTGAGGTACAGGCGGTCGGTGTAGGTCACCGGGTCGGCGGCACCGTCGGGCGAGATCGTGAGCTCGGTGCGCTCCAGCCGCCACGCCGAGGCGGGGAAGTCCGCGAGGGCGTTCGGGGTGTAGTCGAGTACTCCCGGGTCGTTGGCCGGGCCTGCGCCGAGGGTCCCGGTGTTGCCGGTGACCGTCACCGTCACCGCGTCGCCGATGGTCCCGACGGAGGACGAGGGAGCTGCGGTCACGGAGGACACCTTGTTCGCCAGTGCCTTGATCGTGTCGACCACGTCGGCATAGGTGAAGGTGCGGCTGCACAGTGCGGAGCCGACACCGGGCGGGCCGTCATAGAGGGTGACCGTGTGCGTCTGCGGTGTCGTAGTCGCCGCAGTGGCGGTGAGCAGCGCGTACTGCGCGGTGCTTCCGCCGCTGGGCAGATCGGGCAGCGCGTCGGCCGCGGGCTGCTGCGCGGCCCGGCTCAGCACGCCTCCGCTGAAGCCGCTGTAGCCGATCCACAGGTGGCTGCGCGCGTCGGCGCCTGCCCGCACGCTGTAACCGGCATAACCGCTGTAGAGATTGGCCGTGCCGGACGAGTCGATGTAGAAGTGGCTGTCCTGCAGCGCGATCACCGACGGCGTGCCGTTGTCACCGCAGCGCGCGGTGGGCGCCGGCTCCGCGGCCGCGTGCGGCAGGGTGACTACGGGCACGCCGGCGAGTAGCAACGCGGTGACGGCCGCTGCGGCACGCAGCCGGGTGGTCGCTGATCTCGCGCGGGTCATCGGATCCTCTCGAGGCGGCCCGCACGGGCAACCTGTCGAGAAGAACGGCACACGACGACCTCAGGTGAGCCGCCCGCCGAGACCGGGGACCTTAGGTCCCCAGGCCGGGGACCTAGGTCCCGGAACGGACACGGCCCCGCAGTCTGACACGGTGGGCAGTGCGGCGCTCAGAGCAGCCCTGCCTCCCGCATGGCCTTGACCGTCGGCTTGATGACGGCCGTCGGCTGCGCGTCGTCGCTCACCGCGTCGATCGTCTTGAGGCCGTCGCCGGTGTTGTAGACGACGGTCTCCAGCGAGGTGTCGATCGCGCCCGCCTCGACGAGCTTCTTCAGCACGGCGACGGTGACGCCGCCGGCCGTCTCGGCGAACACACCCGTGGTCCGCGCCAGCAGCCGGATGCCCGCTCGGATCTCGTCGTCGTCGACCGCGGCCATCGCACCGCCCGTGGAGCGCACCACATCCAGCGCGTACGGGCCGTCGGCCGGGTTGCCGATGTTCAGCGACTTCGCGATACCGGTGGGCTTCACCGGCTGCACGACGTCCCAGCCGTTCTCGAACGCCGTGGCGATCGGCGAGCACCCCGCCGACTGCGCGCCGAAGACCCGCCACGACGCGTCCGGCACCAGGCCGGCGGCGACCAGCTCCTTGAACGACTTGTGCACCTTGGTCAGCAGCGAACCGGACGCCATCGGCGCCACGACCTGCTGCGGCAGCCGCCAGCCGAGCTGCTCGGCGACCTCGAAGCCCAGCGTCTTGGATCCCTCGGCGTAGTACGGGCGGACGTTGACGTTCACGAAGCCGGTGTTCTCGAACTCGTCGGTCTCCGACAGCTCGGCGCAGAGCCGGTTGACGTCGTCGTACGAACCTTCGACGCCGACCAGCGTGCCGCCGTAGATCGCGGTCTGGATGATCTTCGCCGGCTCGAGGTCAGCGGGGATGAAGACGATCGCCGGCATGCCGATGCGCGCCGCGTGTGCCGCGACGGAGTTCGCGAGGTTGCCCGTCGATGCGCAGGCGATCCGCTCGAAGCCGAGCTCGCGCGCCGCGGTGATCGCCACGGAGACGACGCGGTCCTTGAACGAATGGGTCGGGTTGGCCGAGTCGTCCTTGATGTAGACCGGGGCGGTGAAGCCGAGCTCGTCGGCCAAGCGGTCGGCGCGGATGAGCGGCGTCATCCCGGTGCCGGAGTCGACGCGGGTCGCCGGGTTCTGCCCGACAGGCAGGAGGCCGGCGTAGCGCCACAGCGAGTACGGGCCCGCCGCGATCTCGTCGTGTGTCACGCGGGCCAGTGCGGCGACGTCGTAGCCGATCTCCAGCGGGCCGAAACACTCCAAGCAGGCGTGTTGTGCGCCGAGGGGGTACTGCGCGCCGCAGTTGCGGCACACCAGTGCCGAGGCAGGCGAGGGGACCGTCGGGCGGTCGATCAGGGCAGTCATCAGTTCGAGGCCTTTCTCCTCATCTTTCCCAGGCGACGTGCCTGGGCCGGAGTTGGCACCTGCGGCGGCGGCCTCGACTCGTCGAAAGACTGAAGACATGACGTCGATGCATCGCGCGCGGTTGCCGGGGCTTCGTCGGGCCGGTCCCTCTGCCCCTCTGGATGAGCATTGCTATTCGGTTGTGCTGTCCATCTTCGCACAGCCGTTCCAGCGACTCAGCCCGAGACGTAATCCGGGGTGAGCACGACCACGATCGGCCCGGCGGGCAGCTCGGCGAATTTCGGCACCACCCGCTTGATGGCGGGGAACTGCGCACGCAACGCGGTAGCCGCCTGCTGGGCTCCCGCCACGGCGGGGTCGTAGTACGCGCAGGTCGAGGCGATGTTGTTGGTGTAGTTGGCGTAGCGCGTGACGGTCCAGCCGCCGGCCTGGAATGTTTGCGACGCCTGCTGCGCGAGCCCCTGGACGGTCGTGTTGTTCAGCACGATCAGCGGCAGCTTCCCCGTCGCCGCCGGGCTGGTCGATGTCGTCGGCGTCGCCGGGTTCGAGGTGGGCGGCGCCGTCGACCGCGCGGGTGTCGTGCTGGCGGCGTGTGTCGTGGCGGTGCGCGTCGCCGTGCCGGCAACCGAGCCGTGTTGCTGCGGCTGGCGCAATGCGAACAGGGCGATGACGAGGATGGCGGCACCGAGCACCGCCAGGGTGATCCCGGCCAGACGCTCCCGCCGCCGCCGACGAGCTAGCTGGCGGGCGACGCGGCCCCGCGCGCCGTTCAGACCTCGATGCCGAGACGGCGGGCCGAGCGCTGCCGCTGGCGGCTCGCGCGCAGCCGGCGCAGCCGCTTGACCAGCATCGGATCGGCGGCGAGTGCGGACGGGGTGTCGATCAGGGCGTTGAGCACCTGGTAGTAACGCGTCGTCGACATGTCGAACAGCTCGCGGATCGCCTGCTCCTTCGCCCCGGCGTATTTCCACCATTGCCGTTCGAAGGCGAGGATCTCGCGGTCGCGGCGGCTCAGGCCGTCGACGGGCGCATCGCCGCTGGCGGCATCCTCAGCGCCCTCGGCTGCGGCATCGCGCTGCCCGGCGGCAGCGGAGGCGAGATCCATTCGTCGTGCTCCCTCGACTCACTCGGACGGCGTTCGCTGCGGCTTCCACCGCGAATCCCATCGGTGTCATTCGCTGCGCTCATTCAAGCACGCCGCCGCGCCGTCAAGTGGCTACGGCGCGCTGTGGACAGAGACGTCACTCATGCACAGATTCCTCGACGCGCTGTCGCGAACGCGCGTCCGCCGTGAGCCTATCGGCCATGCCCTTGCTGTACGAAGACACCTCCGAACTGCACGCGATCGCCCACCGCATCCGCCGTCACGCCGACGAGGTGCGCGCCCGTGCCGCCGCGCTGGCCGCCCGTGCGGAGCAGACCCGATGGCACTCCGCCGGCGCGGCCGCGTTTCGGGAACGCGCCCGGTGCGCGAGTCACGCCATGCGCACGGCCGCGGGGCGCCTCGACGATGCCGCCGACGCACTGGACCGGCACGCCAACCGGGTCCACCAGGTGCTCGCAGCCATGCAGCACGTGGCGACGGCCGCGGTCGGCGAGGGGGTCCATCTCGTCGACGAGGTCGGTGACTTCGTCGGCTCCGCGCTCGACTGCATCGGCCTCTGATGGGTGGGTACGAGCCGCAGCCGGTCTCGGTCCGCGGCGGGGCAGACGGGATCGAGGCGCACTACGACGATATGGTCGAGACGGCCCGCCTGTTCGGTCGAGCGGCCACGGACACGGGAGGTGCCTCCCTCGCCCTGCACGGCTACCTCCTCGACCCCGGCATCTACAGCTCGGGGCTGTTCGACCCCGTGGGGGCCGCCGACTTCGAGGCCGAGCTGGCCGCTGCCCTCGACGGGCCGGGTGGGCTGAGTTGGGTGGCCGCCGAGTGGGGGCTGCTCGACGTTCAGCTCCGCTCCGCCGCGGCCGCCTACCTCGCTGCTGACCGTCTCGACAGCGCGGCGCACGACATGCTCGACGGATTCGTCCGGCTGCCCGCGGCCGCCGTCCAGAGCGGCGAGACTCTTGCCCGGACGGGCAGCGTCGCCGGTGCGTTGAATCGACTCCTCACCGCCGACCCCGAACTGCTCGACGAGGCGATCGGCGCCTTCGGCGGGGTCCGCGGCACGCTCGCCGGCGGGGTGAGCGCCCTGCTGTGGGACGGGCACGCCGTCGTGCGCGACGGCGGCGTCGACCAGGACCCCGAGGCCGCGGCGCCGCCACGGTGCCTGGCCGACGTCATGGCGGGGCTCGCACTGCGCAACTACGCGCGGCACGGCGAGATCGACGTGCGGCTGCTCACGCGCGCCGACGGCAGCCGGGCCGTCATCGTCGACATCCCGGGCACAAAGTCCTGGGATCCGCTGCCGAACGGCGACGTCACCAGCCTGGCCACGAACGTCCGGGCGGTGGCTGGGCGGCCGACGGCCTACGAGCACGGCGTGCTCACCGCGATGCAGCGGGCGGGCGTCACTCCGGCGGACGACGTGATGCTGGTCGGCCACAGCGAGGGGGGCATGGTGGCGGTCCGCACCGCCATCGACGCGACCGCCAGCGGCCGGTTCCACATCAGCCACGTGGTCACGGCCGGCTCACCCATCGGCGCCGTGGCGGCACGCGTCCCGGCGCGGGTGCAGGTGCTGGCGCTGGAGAACTCCGGTGACCTCGTCCCGCATGCGGACGGCGCAACCAACCCCGACCGCACGAACATCACGACGGTGGCGATCCGCCGCGATCACGGCACGGTTTCGGCGAATCACGACATCGAGGAGTCCTACCTCCCCGGCGCCGCCGACGTCGACGCGAGCGGCGACGCGTCGGTCCGCGCATTCCTCGGCAGCGCCCAGCGGTTCTTCGACGCCCGCGACGTGCAGACGTCCCGCTACGTCATCACGCGGGCCAACTGGTGATCGCGATGCCCGTGATCGCGATGCCCGTGATCCCGATGCCCGATGCCGACATCGCTTGCCCCGGGGCGGAGCGTCGACCACGATCACCGCATGTTGGGTCTGATGCAGGACACACCGCTCACCACGAACTGGATCTTCGACCGGGGCCGCCAGTACTTCGGCGGCAAGGAGGTCGTCACCCGGACGGCCACCGGCACGAACCGCAGCACGTTCGCGGACGTCGCGGCAGAGACGCGCCGGGTGGCCGGGGCGATCGACGGGCTCGGCCTCGCATCGGACGCGCGGATCGGCACCTTCGCCTGGAACAGCGCGCGCCACCTCGGGCTCTACTTCGCGATCCCGGGCACGGGTCGGGTGATGCACACCCTCAACATCCGCTACTTCGCCGAGCAGCTGATCTACACCGTGCAGCACGCCGAGGACGAGGCGATCTTCGTCGACCGCTCGCTGCTGCCGCTGTTCGGCAAGTACCTCCCCCGCTTGGACGGCGTCCGGCACGTCATCGTGATGGACGACGGCGCTCCGGCCGAACTGCCCGACGACCCACGCGTCCTGCGGTACGAGGACCTCCTGGCCGATGCCGACGAGATCGACTTCAGCGATCGCGTAACCGACGAGCGCCAGGCGGCGGCCATCTGTTACACGACCGGGACCACAGGCAATCCGAAGGGCGTCCTGTACTCCCACCGCTCCACCTGGCTGCACTCCATCGCGTCGATGACGTCGGGCGTCTTCGCGGTCACCGAGGCCGACCGGATCCTGCCTGTAGTGCCGATGTTCCACGCCAACGCGTGGGGGCTGCCGTACACGGCGTTCATGGCCGGCGCGTCACTGCTCATGCCGGGTCCGGACCTCTCGCCGCAGGGGCTGCTCACGTTGATGGAGCAGGAGAAGGCCACGGTCGCCGCCGGCGTGCCCACGATCTGGATGGGGATGGTGCCGCTGCTCGAGCAGCACGATCTCTCGTCGCTGCGCGCGATCATCTGCGGCGGCTCCGCGGTACCCAAGTCGCTGTCGGAGGCATGGCGGGCCAAGGTCGGGCTGCCGATCACCCAGGCGTGGGGCATGACGGAGCTGTCGCCGCTCGGGTCGGTGTGCACGCTGCGGTCCGAGTTCGCCGGCCTGAGCGAGGAGCGGCGCGCGGACATCAGGGCCACTGCCGGCATCGCTCCGCCCGGGGTGGAGATGCGCATCGTCGACGCCGACACCCGCGAAGCGCTCCCGTGGGACGACGAGGCGTCCGGCGAGTTGGAGTGCCGCGGGCCGTGGATCGCCAAGCAGTACTACCGCACCGACGAGCCCGGCGATCAGTACTCGCCCGACGGCTGGCTGCGCACCGGGGACGTCGCCTCCATCTCGCCCTTCGGCTACCTGCGGCTGGTGGACCGGACGAAGGATCTGGTCAAGTCCGGCGGCGAGTGGATCAGCTCCGTCGACCTGGAGAACGAGATCATGGGGCACCCGAAGGTTGCCGAGGCGGCGGTGATCGCCGTGCCGCACCCGAAATGGTCCGAGCGCCCCCTCGCCTGCGTGGTGGTCAAGCCGGGAGAAACGCTCACCCGCGAGGAGATTCTGGACTTCTTGCGGGAACGGCTCAGCTCTTGGCAGGTGCCGGACGATGTTGTCTTCATCGACGAGGTACCGAAGACGAGCGTCGGCAAGTTCTCCAAGAAGACGCTCCGGGACAAGTTCGCCGATTACGTGCTGCCTGACTGACTCGGGCCCGTCGGACAGCGCTTGTAACGATCCGCGTGTCGCAACACCAGTCCCACTTGTCACACCAGTAACTTAGATGGTTTGATCAGTTCGCCCTCGACGGTTTCGGGGGCGGGCGCGCGCGGTCCCAATGCGCCCGAGACGAGCGGTTGCCAGGTGGGGCCGCTCCGCCATCGGGAAGTTGTTCATGATCCGACGCATACCGCTCCGCCACCGGCGGCGGCACCTGCTGGTGCTCCTGCTCACCGGCGCCCTGACGCTCGGGGCCTCGACGCTGTTGGTGAACGCGCGCGCCGCGACCCCGCCGCATACCCCCTTCGGCCGCCTCGACAGCATCGGCCAGACCACCACCGGTCTACAGGTGCGCGGCTGGGCGATCGACCCGGACACCACCCGCGCGATCAACGTCGACGTCTACATCGACGGCAAGGCGACGCGGCGGTTGATGGCGAACCTCTCTCGCCCGGACATCGGCAAGGCCTACCCGGCCTACGGCTCCAACCACGGCTACGCGGTGTCGGTCGTCATGGCCGCCGGCACGCACCAGGTCTGCGCCTACGGCATCAACGCCGGCGCGGGAACCCACAACCAACTGCTGGGCTGCAGGTCGATCACCCTCAACTACAACCCGTACGGCGTGATCGCCTCGGTGGTGCAGTACCCGGGGGGCTTCACGGCCACGGGCTGGGCGGTCGACCCGAACCAGCCGCGCACCAGCCTGCAGGTCAGCCTGCTGCTCGACGGCTCGAGCACGCCGACCACCACGGCGAACCTGTCCCGGACCGACATCGCCGCCCTGCACCCCACTGCCGGCCCGCTGCACGGCTACTCCTACCGCGTGGCCGCGACCGAAGGCACCCATCGACTCTGCCTGCACGTCAACAACGTCGGCCCCGGATCGAACGTGACCACCGCCTGCCGCGACATCGTGCTCAACTTCAGCCCGGTCGGCGCCATCACCGCGCTCAAGCAGGCGCCGGGCGGCTTCCACGTCACCGGCTGGGCCAAGGATCCGGACACGGCGGCCGTCATCCAGACGAAGATCTCGGCCGACGGCGTCACGCTCGGCACGGTGACCGCAAGCGGGCCGTCCACCGCCACGCCCGGCCACGGGTTCGACGCGACGTATGTCATCGGCACCGGCGCGCTGGCACCCGGCGCACACACGATCTGCGTATTCGGGGTGAACCTGGGCAGCTACGGGCACAGCCGCAACGTCGCGTGCCGGTCGATCACCCTGAACTTCAACCCCAGCGCGGCGATCACCGCCGCCAAGCAGAAGTCCCCGGGCATCCAGGTCAGCGGATGGGCGCAGGACCCGGATACCGCGACCGCGGTGCACGTGCTGGTCACCGTGGACGGCACCCAGCGGGCCGATGTCGTCGCGAGCGGGGCGGGCACGACGCATTCGGGGCACAACTTCACCGCGACCGTGCCGGCCGCGAACGGCGTGCGCAAGGTCTGCGTCGTCGCGGTGAACAAGTACTACGGGTCCGGGAACTCCACGCCGTCCTGCAGCACGGTGACCCTCAACTTCAACCCGTTCGGGCGGACGGACAGCCTGTCCCGGGCCAGCGGATCCACGAAGATCGTCGCGCGCGGGTGGGCCATCGACCCGGACACCTCCAATCCGATCTCGGTTTCCTTCACCGTCGACGGCGTCGCGGCGGGGCAG
>JAVHVL010000005.1:0-4774 GCA_032160565.1 Pseudonocardiales bacterium
ACCAGCTGCCCACCACCCCGGGGCACCTGTCCTACACGGTCCGCGAGCCGATCGGCGTCGTCGCGATCATCCTGCCGTGGAACGGCCCGATGCTGAGCCTGTGCAACAGGGTGGCGCCGGCACTCGCCTGCGGAAACGGCGTCGTCGTCAAGCCTTCGGAGTGGTCGCCGATGTCGGCTGGGCTGCTCGCCGAACTCGCCGTCGAGGCGGGGATGCCCGCGGGCCTGCTCAATGTGGTGCTCGGCGACGGCGGGGTCGGCGCTGCGCTCGTCGAGCATCGGGGCGTGGGCGCGGTGTCCTTCACCGGCAGTGTCCCGACCGGTCGAGCGATCGCGCGCGCCGCAGCCGGGAAGACGATCACGATGGAGCTGGGCGGCAAATCGCCCAACATCGTGTTCGCGGACGCCGACCTGGAAACCGCTGCCGACGCGGCAGTGTGGGGCGTGTTCGCCAACACCGGCCAGGTGTGCTGCGCGGGCACCAGGCTGATCGTCGAGCGCGGCATTGCCGATGACTTCGTGGCCAGGGTTGCCGAGCGATCGGCGTTGCTGCGGGTGGGCAACCCGCTCGACCCGCGCACCCAACTCGGACCGGTCGCTTCCAAGACGCAGTACGACCGGGTCAATCGGTACCTCGATGACGCCGTGTCCGGCGGCGCGCGGATGGCAACCGGCGGCGGGCGGCCTGCGGACGCGGGCGATGTCGGCTACTACGTCGCGCCAACCGTGGTCTGCGACGTGGCCCCCGACTCGAGCATCGTCGCCGAGGAGATCTTCGGCCCCGTGCTCACCGTGCAGCAGTTCGACGACGAAGCCGAGGCGGTCGGTCTGGCGAACGACTCGAGGTACGGCCTCGCGGCCAACATCTGGACGGAGAACTCCGGGCGGATGTTGCGCGTCGCGCAGCGGCTCGAGGTCGGTACGGTCTGGGGCAACACGTCCCGGGTGATGGACCCGGCGCTGCCCTTCGGCGGGTTCAAGGACAGCGGCGTCGGCAACGCCTATGGCGACGCCGCGATTCAGGGGCTGACTCGGCTCAAGCGGGTATCGGTTCGCTACGAGACCGATTCACCCGTCCCACGCTGGCCGCGCTGACGCCGCTCAGTCGGAGACGTTTCCGAGGTAGAGCCCGGACAGCTTGCTCTCGACCTCGTCGGGGCGGCCCGCCAGCACGACACGCCCGGTCGTGATCACCACGGCCGACGAGGCGATGCCCAGGATCGTCCGCGCGAACTGCTCGACCGCGATCACGGTGACACCGGTGTGGGCGATCTCGGCCACCAGCTCGTAGAGCATCTCGACGATGCGCGGCGCGAGACCCATCGACAGCTCGTCGATCAGGAGCAGCCCCGGATCGGTGGCAACGGATCGCGCGAGCGCGAGCATCTGCTGCTCACCACCGGACATCGTGCCGGCCACCTGCTTGCGCCGCTCCGCCAGCCGTGGGAAGCGCGCGTACGTCCGCTCCTCGATATCTGCCGAGCGCGCGCCGAGATGGGTGATGAGCCGGAGATTCTCCTCGACGGTCAGATTGGCGAACACACCTCGTCCTTCGGGGATGAGGCACAGCCCACTGCGGGCGAGGTCGTCAGGGCGCGCGCGGTTGACCTCGCGTCCGGCCATCACGATGGTGCCTGCGGAGGCGGGGTGCAGGCCGGCGAGCACCTTGAGCAAGGTCGACTTCCCGGCACCGTTCGGGCCGAGCACCGCGAAGATTCCACCGGCTGGGACGGTCAGATCGATACCGTGCAGGACCTCGATGGCGCCGTAACCGGCACGCAGGTTGCTCAGCCGGAGGATCGGCTCCGGCGCCGGCGTCCCACTCGCGAGGTTCCGTTCGGCCGCCGGGTGCACGCCGTTCGGCGACGCCGCCGTCGGCGAGGTGGTCGTCATGCGCTCACCTCGGCGGACCCCAGATAGGCGCCGATGACAGCCTGATCCTTGCGGATCTCATCAGGGCTCCCTGTCTTCAGTACGAGCCCCATGTTCAGCACCGTGATCACCGAGCAGATCTGCATGACCAGGTCCATGTCGTGCTCCACCAACACGATGCCGAGACCGTCGTCGGTGAGACCCCGCAGCAAGGTGCTGAGCGCGAGCGTCTCCTGCTCGTTCAAGCCGGCGGCGGGCTCGTCGAGGAGCAGCAGCCGCGGCTTCGTGACAAGGGCACGCGCGACCTCGAGCAGCCGCGCCAGCCCGGTCGGCAGCCGGTCCGCACGCTCGTCGGCCATCTCCCGGAGGCCGGTCCGGTCGAGCACCTCGTCGGTGTCCCGCCCCGGGTCGCTGTGGTCATGGGCCCAGCCCCGCCGGATCTCGGCCGCGGTGCGAATGTTGTCGCGGACGCTGAGCACGCCGAAGAGCTCGAGCTGCTGGAACGTGCGTGCCATCCGCAGCCGCGCGCGGCGATGCGGCCCCAGCTTCGTGACGTCCCTGCCCTCGAGGTGCACCGTGCCGCTGCGCGGGCGCACCAGCCCGCACGCGACGTTGAAGAGGGTGGACTTGCCCGCGCCGTTGGGGCCGATCAGCCCGTGTATCCCCCCCGGCACGACCGACATCGAGACCGCGTCGACGGCCGTCACTCCACCGAACGTCACGGTGATGTCGCGGAACTCGATCAGGGGCGCACTCATCGCGTCACGCACCTGCCTTCACGCCGAGCGCGGCGTCGAGCATGGCGAGCTCCTGGTTGTTGAGCGGTGCGTCCAGCCCCGCCCATTCCCACACCGGTTCGGCATCGGCAACGGTCGGCGCGGCGGACTCGCGTCTCGCGCCGCGCCGACCGAGCTTGGACAGGCCGGCCGCGATGTCCGCCACCACGCCGTTGGGCTGCTCGCCGAGGCCGACGCCGACGAGGCCGGGCAGGAGCGACGTCGCCCGGTTGAAGAGCGTGGACACACTGCCCACGGCGCTGAACACCCCGAGTGCCATCGCGCCGAAGAAGGCGCCGCTGACCATCGCAACGCCTCCGGCCATCATCAGCAGCAGCAGTGGGAGGTTCTGGAAGAACGCGAACGCATCTGGGGTGAACTGCGTCGACAGCCCCGCGAGCAGCGCGCCGCCCAGCCCCGCGATGCCGGCCGAGAGCGAGAAGACGCCGAGCTTGACGGTCGTCAGGCGAAGCCCCAGCATCGCGCAGGCAGCCGGGCTCTCGCGCATCGCGAGGAGCATGCGACCGTACCGGGACCGCCGGAGCGCGACGATGCCGATGCCGACCGCGCAGAAGATCGCCGCCAGTACGACCAGGTACGTCCGGTCGCTCGCCTCGCGCAGCAGCGGGAAGTTCGGCCGCGACGCGGGCAGGGAACCGTTGCCGAACAGCGGAATCGTGTGCCCGAAGACGGTGATCGACGACAGGCCGAACACGAATGTGTCGCAGAACTCGGCGAGGGCGGCAGTGGCGAGGGCGAGGTACAGGCCGCGCAGGCGGATGGCGGGCAGCGCGGTGAGCGCGCCGACGACAGCCGCGATCACGAAGGCCAGCAGCAGCCCGGCCAGGTTGCCCTTGCTCGTCGCGTGGGCCCACACGACCGCACCGATACCGGCGTAGGTCATCTGGCACAGGGAGATCTGCCCGCCGTAGCCGACGAGCGGTACCAGCGACAGCCCGATGATGCCGAGCGCGAGCCCACTGCTCATCGAGAACAGCGGCTGCGTGCCCAGCAGCGGGCCGATCGCTATCGCGGCGACCACGACGATCGCCGAGCCGATGAGCGCGAGCCGATACGTGGGGATGGGGAACTCCTCGCGCGACCGGCGGCTGGCGCCGCCGCGCAGCCGCTGATGCGGCAGCACGAGCAGCGCGATGAACAGGACGATAATCGGGATCGTGTCGGGCAGGCGCTGCAGCCAGCCCACCGTCGACGTGGGCAGGTAGCCGACCGCATAGCTCTGCAACAACCCGATGATGACGGCGCCGACGACCGTCATCGACAGGCTGCGCAGCCGCCCTATCACCGCCGCGGCGTACGCGTTGACGACGAGCAGCGTGAGCGGGATGACCGACAGCTGCAGGTACGGGGCGATGAGGATGCCGGCGAGAGAGGCGAGCATCGAGCCCAGGGCCCAGCTGAACATCGATGCACGGTCGGGGCGGCCGCCGTTGAGCAGTACCAGCGCGCGGTCGTCCACCACCGCCCGCATGTCCAGACCGATGCGCGTTCGGTACAGCAGCACGCGCAGGCCAACCGCGCACAGCAGGCCGATGCCGACGGTGATCAGCTGGTCAGAGGTCACCGGAACGCCCAGAATCTTGACCTTGCTGCCGGCGTAGAACGCCGAGAAGGGGCGGCTCGTCTGCGGGTTCCAGATCCACAGCGCCGCGCCCACCAGCGCGACGAGCACGCCGATCGTCACGGCCAGCTTCGTCGCCTCGGCGGCGTCGGCGAGGTTGCGCATGAGCACTTTCTCGATGACGCACCCGAACAGGGGCGCGAGCACGCCGACGACGATCAGCAGCGCCAGCCAGGCCGGCCAGTTCCAGCCGAACCGCAGCTGCCAGTAGACGAAAGCACCGAACATCCCGGTAGCGCCGTGCGCGAGGTTGAAGACCCCCGAGGTCGTGTAGGTGACCACGAGACCACTCGCGGCGATCGCGTAGATCGACGCCGTGACCAGGCCGAAGATCGTGTAGGCGATCAGGTCATGCACGAGGTCCTACCTCTCTGCGTCGGCTGGGCGAGCCTAGGTCCGGGGTGACTCCGGCGACAATGCCGAGACCGTGCGGGTGGTGCGACCGCGGCAGCAGCATCGCCACCGATAGCCCCACCACCCGCTCG
>JAVHVL010000019.1:0-9292 GCA_032160565.1 Pseudonocardiales bacterium
GACCCGCGCGCCGCTCGAGCGGCCGCCGACGATCAGCGGGAGGGCACGGAACCCGCGCCGCCGCCGGAGCTGCGCCAGGGCGGCGAGCCATGCCTCGTCCAGGCGCGGGGCCGGTGCCGGTGCACGCCGCCCCGCAACTCGATAGGGCTGCGTCACGCGGGCCACCACGATTCCCGCCGCCACGGCGGCGTCCCGCACCGCCCGCAGGTCGGGTGCGTCCACTCCCCCGCCGGCGCCGTGCCCCAGGGCCAACACGGCCGTGGCACCGCGTGGCCGGTCGACGTCGAGCCAGGCGGTGCCGGACGGCGTCTCGATCTCGGTGCGCATCACTGCAGAGTCTCGGTGCGCATCACTGCAGAGTAGAGCCGCCGCCCCCGTCCGTTGAGTGGCGCGTTTCGCGTTGAGCGGCGCGGTGCAGCGCGCCACTCAACGGATAAGGCGCCACTCAGCGGCGGTGGGTGGGCACACTGGAGGCATGTGCGGGCGCTACGTGAACGTCGCCGCGAGCTCGGACCTCGTCGACGAGTTCGACGTCGAGGAGACGGTCGGCGACGATCCGGGGCCGTCCTGGAACGTCGCTCCGACCGATCCGGTGCGGGTGATCGTGCAGCGGCCACCGCGCGACGCCGAGGCCACCGGGGCCGGCGCCGTCCGCCAGCTCCGCACGGTCCGCTGGGGGCTGGTGCCCAGCTGGTCGCGCGACAGCAAGGGCGCGGCGCGGATGATCAACGCCCGCATCGAGACCGTCACCGAGAAGCCCGCGTTCAAGGCCGCCGCCGCCCGGCGCCGCTGTCTCGTCCCCGCGCTCGGCTACTACGAATGGCAGAAGGCCGACGGCGGCAAGGTCCCGCACTTCCTGCACGACCCCGACGGCCAGCTGCTGGCGATGGCCGGCCTCTACGAGCTGTGGCGTGACCCGAGCCTGCCGGACAACGACCCGAACCGGTGGCTGTGGAGCTGCACGATCATCACGCAGCAGGCGACCGACCTGCTCGGCGAGATCCACGACCGCAACCCGGTGGTCGTCCCGCCCCAGCTGCGCGACGCATGGCTGGACTGCTCCAGCGCCGACGCCGATGCCGCCATGCGGCTGCTCGATCGGATTCCGGAAGCCCGGCTCGAGCCGTACGTCGTGTCGCAGGCCGTCGGCAACGTGAAGAACAACGGGCCGGAGCTCATCGAACCCGCGCCGGCTCCGGCCGAGCAGCAGCAGCTGGAGCTGTAGGGCGAACCCGCGCGTGGTCACCACGTCGCGTGCTCGGGTGCGGCAGACTGCACATGTGGATTCCTGGGCCGCTCCTCGTGCGCACGGGCCGGTGTACGGCGAGGTGTGCGTGCCGGGCTCGAAGTCTCTGACGAACCGGCTGCTCGTGCTGGCCGCGCTCGCCGACGGCCCGTCGCGCCTGATCGCACCCCTGCACGCGCGCGACACCGAGCTGATGGCCGGCGCGCTGCGCGCGCTCGGCGCGAAGATCGACAGCGACGTGGGCGACTGGATCGTCACGCCCGGCCCACTGCACGGCGGATCGGTGGACGTAGGGCTGGCCGGCACGGTGATGCGCTTCGTCCCGCCCGTCGCTGCGCTCGCCAGCGGGCCGGTCACCTTCGACGGCGACCCGTACGCGCGCGAGCGGCCGATGGCGACGCTGCTGCACGGGCTGCGCCAGGCGGGCGTCACCGTGGACGACGGCGGGCGGGGGCGGCTGCCGTTCACGGTGCACGGCACCGGCTCGGTAGCGGGCGGCGTGGTACGGGTGGATGCGTCGGCGTCCTCGCAGTTCGTCTCCGGGCTGCTGCTCGCCGCCGCGCGTTACGACCGCGGCGTCGAGGTGGTGCACACCGGCGAGGAAGGCGTGCCGTCCGCACCGCACATCGACATGACCCTCGCGGTGCTGACCGCAGCCGGCGTGGATGCGGCAGCGCTCGACGGCGAGGCGTGGCGCGTGGCGCCCGGGCCGATCGCGGCGCGCGACTGGGCGATCGAGCCGGACCTCTCCAACGCGGCGCCGTTCCTCGCCGCCGCACTCGTCACCGGGGGCCGGGTGACGGTCCCGGGATGGCCGTCGCGGACGACGCAGGCCGGCGACGCGCTGCGCGAGCTGCTGACGTCGATGGGCGCATCGATCAGCCTGTCTCCGCACGGGCTGACCGTGGCGGCGGACGGGCCGCTGATCGGCCTCGACGCGAATCTGCGCGAAGTGGGTGAGCTGGTTCCAACGCTGGCGGCACTGGCCGCGCTGGCCACGACGCCGTCGCGGCTCGGGGGAATCGGCCATCTGCGCGGGCACGAGACCGACCGGCTCGCCGCGCTCAGCACCGAACTCATCCGGCTGGGCGGGGACGTCGACGAGGACTCCGACGGGCTGACCATCCGCCCGCGGCCGCTGCACGGCGGCACGTGGCGGGCCTACGCCGACCACCGGATGGCCACTGCCGGCGCCGTGCTCGGCCTGGTGGTGGACGGCGTCGAGGTGGACGACATCGGCGCGACGAGCAAGACATTGCCGGACTTCCCCGGCATGTGGGCCCAGCTGTTGGGCGCCTGACGCACCATGCCGTCGTCGCGGGACGCCCGCCGCATGGACGAGGACGACGTCCGATCGCGCGCGAACCCCCGGGGCACCCGGCCGCGGTCCAAGCAGCGGCCGCGTCACGAGGACGCGGCGGAGGGGATGGTCGTCGCGGTCGACCGCGGCCGGTACACGGTCCTGATCGGCGACGCCTACGTGACCGCGATGCGCGCCCGCGAGTTGGGGCGCAAGGGGATCGCGGTGGGCGATCGGGTGAGCGTCGTCGGCGACCTGTCCGGCGCCGACGACACCCTCGCGCGCGTCGTGCGCATCGCGGAGCGCACCACGGTGCTGCGCCGCACGGCGGACGACTCCGACCCGATCGAGCGGGTGATCGTCGCCAACGCCGATCAGCTGGTGATCGTCGCGTCCCTCGCCGACCCGGAGCCGTCGTACGGCTTCATCGACCGCTGCCTGGTCGCGGCGCTGTCGGCCGGCCTCGAACCGCTGCTGTGCCTGACCAAGTCCGACCTCGCAGCACCGGACGCCACGCTAGAGCGCTACTCGGAGCTGTCCGTACCCGCCGTGGTGACCCAGCGCGGCGGGCCGCTGGACGAGCTGCTCGACCGGCTGAGCGGGCAGGTGTCCGTGCTCGTCGGCCACTCCGGCGTGGGCAAGTCGACGCTGATCAACGCGCTGGTGCCGTCGGCAGACCGGGCGATCGGAGTGGTGAGCGCGATCGGGAAGGGGCGGCACACGTCGACCTCCGCGGTGGCGCTGCCGCTGCCGGGCGACCAGGGCGGCTGGGTGATCGACACACCGGGGCTGCGGTCGTTCGGCCTCGCGCACGTGACGGCCGACGACCTGCTGTGGGCATTCCCCGATCTGGAGGACGGCGCGAACCAGTGCCCGCCCGGCTGCGAGCACCTGTCCGCCGCCGCGGGGTGCCGGCTGGACGAGTGGGTCGCGGCGGGGCACTCGTCGGTGGAGCGGCTCGAGGCGTTCCGGCGGCTGCTCGCCTCACGCACCGGATCTTGATACGCGGGGTGCCGCATCCGGCAGGTTCTCGCTCAGGACATCCGCCGTATCAAGATCACCGAATCGGCTGCCGCTCGAGCCACTCGCCGAACAGGTCGACGGCCTGCGCGATCTCGCCGCCGTCGCCGGCGAAGCACATCCGCACGAACCGCCCGCCGTCGACCGGGTCGAAGTCGACGCCAGGCGCGACCGCGACGCCCGCCTCGGCCAGCAGCCGCGCGGCCCAGGCGAGGGAGTTCGACGTCCACCGCGAGACGTCGGCGTAGATGTAGAACGCGCCGTCCGGTGGCGCGATCCTGTCCAGGCCGATGGCGGGCAGGGCATCCAGCAACATCGCGCGATTGGCCGCGTACCGCTGCACGTTCGCGTCCAGCTCGTCGTAGGCGTCGAACGCCGCAACGGCCGCCAGCTGCGACAGCGCCGGCGGGCAGATCGCGAAGTTGCCTGCGAGGCGATCGACGGAATCGCGCAGCTCCTCGGGCACCAGCACCCAGCCGATCCGCCACCCGGTCATCGAGAAGTACTTCGAGAACGAGTTGACGATCAAGGGCGTCCGGCTGAATTGCCACGCGCTCGCCGCCGCCGCGCCGAACGTGATGCCGTGATAGATCTCGTCGCTGACCAGCCTGGTGCCGTGCGCGTCGCACCACGCGGCGAGCGCTGCCAGCTCCGCGGGCGGCAGCATCGTGCCGGTCGGGTTGGCCGGGCTCGCGACGACGAGGCCCGCCGGTGGTGCGTCCAGCGCGTCGAGCTGGGCGACGGTCGGTTGGAAGCGGGTCTCGACGCCGCACTCCAGCTCGACGATCCGGCAGCCGAGGGCCGACAGCATGTTCCGGTACGCCGGATAGCCGGGCCGCGCGAGCACGACGGTGTCGCCTGCGTCGAACGCGGCGAGGAAGCTCAGCAGGAACGCGCCGGACGAGCCGGTCGTCACGGCGACGGCCGCAGGGTCGACGTCCAGGGCGTAGCTGTGGGCGTAGTGCGCGGCAATCGCCTCCCTCAGCGACGGCGTGCCGAGCGCGTTCGTGTAACCGATCTTGTCGGCGTCCAGCGCCTTCGCGGCCGCCGCACGGACCGGCGCGGGAGCGGACGTGGCGGGCTGGCCGGCGGACAGGTCGAACACCGCCAGCCCGGCTTGCCGGCGCGCAACGACGGCGTCGATCACTCTCATCACGTGGAACGGCGGCACGCCACCGCGGGCTGAAATCCTTGCCAGGTCGGCCGTCACGGCTTCGACGGTAGCCTGCGCACGTGCCGCTTCCGAACCCCGACCGCTATGCCGACGACCTCGAGCTCGCCCTCGCCATGGCCGACGCCGCGGACGAGATCACCCGAGCGCGCTTCGGCGCCGCGGACCTGGTCGTGGAGAGCAAGCCCGACCTGACGCCGGTGAGCGACGCGGACCGCGCGGTCGAGGAGGCGATCCGGCAGCGGCTGGCTGCCGAGCGCCCGCACGACGCGATCTCCGGCGAGGAGTTCGGGGCGGAGGGATCCGGCGCGCGCCGGTGGGTGGTGGACCCCATCGACGGCACGAAGAACTTCGTGCGCAACGTGCCGGTGTGGGCCACCCTGATCGCCCTGCTCGACGGCGACGAGGCGGTGGTCGGCGTGGTCTCGGCGCCCGCGCTGGGGCGGCGCTGGTGGGCCCGCCGCGGCGGCGGAGCGTGGAGCGCCGCATTCGGCGCCGAGCCACGGCGTCTCGCGGTGTCGCGCGTCTCGCAGCTGGGCGACGCCAGCCTGTCCTACGCCTCGCTGGCGGGCTGGGCGGCGCGGGGCAGGCGGCAGGAGTTCGTCGAGCTCACCGACCAGGTGTGGCGCACCCGCGCCTACGGCGACTTCTGGTCCTACATGCTCGTCGCCGAAGGAGCCGTCGACCTCGCGGCCGAGCCGGGGCTGTCGCTGTGGGACATGGCGGCGCTGGCGCCGATCGTCACCGAGGCCGGCGGCCGGTTCACCGGCCTCGACGGCGTGGACGGCGTGCGGCAGGGCGACGCCGCCGCCAGCAACGGGTTGCTGCACCAGGCACTGCTCGACGCCGTCGGCGACTGACCCCGACCGGCGTCACGGCAGGAGCAGGCAGCTGTCGCCGAACTCGTGCCAGAGGTAACGCTCCTCCAGGGCGGCCGCGTACGCCTTCGCGACGAGCTCCGCGCCGCCCACAGCCTCCAGCAACCGCAGGTGTGACGCGCCGGGCGCATGCCACCCGGTCACCAGCCCGGTGACGACGCGGGCGGGGCGCTCCGGCCCCAGCAGCAGATCCGTCCACCCGGAGCGGGGGCGCACCCCCCCGCGGTCCGTCGCCGCCGACTCCAGCGCCCGCGCGACGGTGGTACCGACAGCCACCACCCGCCCGCCCGCGGCGCGTGTGACGTTGACCAGGCGTGCGGTCGCGGGCGGCACGTGGAACGGTTCGGCCAGCGGCGGCTCGCCGCCCTCCTGCGACGAGACGCCGGTGTGCAACGTGACCGGTGCGATGGCGACGCCACGGACGACCAGGTCCGTGACGATCCGCGGCGTGAACGGGCGACCGGCGCTCGGCATCTCGGCGCTGCCCGGATCACGCGCGAACACCGTCTGGTAGTCGTCGATCGAATGGGGCTGTGGCACGTACGCGTAACGGATCGGCCGCCCCACCCGCGACAGGTAATCACGCACGCCGCCCTCGACGGCCGCCTTGGCGAACCACAGCCGAGGAGCCGGGCTGCCCGCCGGGTACGGGGCGATGAGGCGCAGCTGGACGCCCGCGGGCAGCTCGATCGTCTCGTCCACGCGCGCGTCCGGCACCGGCCCACCGGCGCGCACCCGCGGGCGCACCTCGACCAGCCAGACCTGATCGTCCAGCGCCGTGGAGAAGTGCACGGTCACCGCACGACCGTCACCGCGGCGCCCCTCGACGGCGGCCGCAAGCGTGCCGGACGTGTTGACCACCAGCACGTCTCCCGGCTGCAGGTACTCGGCGAAATCGGCGAAGCGCGCGTGTCGCACGCCGGACGGTTCCGCGACGAGCAGCCGCACCGCGTCCCGGCTCGCCGGCGGGGCGCTCGCCTCGAGCTCCGGCGGCAGTTCGAACCGCAGCGCCGTCACGGGTTGACCACTGCGGCGAAGTCGGCGGCGCGGTACCGGCCGCTGGGCGGCCGCTCGTCCAGCAGCCGCAGCAGCGCGGGCACGACGGTCTCCGGCTCCGGGCGGTCCGAGATGTCCTCGCCGGGAAACGCGAGCTGATGCATGTCGGTGCGCATGTCGCCGGGATCGAAGCCGTAGCTGCGCAGGGCGGGTTGCTCCGCGGCGAGCACCCGCCCTACCTGGTCGAGCGCCGCCTTGCTCGAGCCGTAGCCGCCCCAGCCCGCATGTGCCTCGACCGCGGCGTCGGAGCTGACGTTCACCACCGTGCCCGTGGCGGCCGCCAGTGCCGGGAGCAGCAGCTGGACGAGCGCCAGCGGTGCGATCACGTTCGTCTCGTACACCCGGCGCAGCGCGTGCAGCGGGTACTCGGCCAGCCGCGGCAGCGGGCTCGGGCCGAGGTCGCTCGCGTTGTTGACGAGCAGGTCGAGGCCGCCGAGGACCTCCACCGCGGCGGTCAGCGCCTCGCGGTGCAGCGGGTCGGTGACGTCTCCTGCCACGGCTACGGCGTCGGGGAGCTGCTGCGCCACCGCCGTGAGCGCCGGCGCGTGACGAGCGGTGAGCACCACGCGCCATCCGCGCTCACCGAGCCCGCGGGCCAGAGCCCGGCCGAACCCCCGGGAAGCTCCGGTGATCAGCGCCGTCGGTGCGGTGTTGTCGTTCGCATATTCCGTCATGCTCGATATGCTTGTAGTTGAAGTCAACTTCAAGTCAAGTGGACGGACGAAAATGCGAGCGACTGATCTGCTCACGGTCGGTGAGGTCGCGCAGCGCAGCGGCTTCGCGCCGTCCGCGCTGCGGTTCTACGAACGGGAAGGGCTGGTCAGCGCCACCCGCACATCCGGCGGGCAGCGCCGCTATCAGCGCAGCGTGCTGCGCCGCCTGGCATTCATCCGCGCCGCCCGCAACATCGGGCTCAGCCTGGACGAGATCACTGCGGCCCTGGCGACCCTGCCCGACGGCCGGACCCCCACGCGCGCCGACTGGGCGCGGCTGTCCCGCTCCTGGCGCAGCCGCCTGGACGATCAGATCAAGGCGTTGACCCGGCTGCGCGACGGGCTGGAGTCGTGCATCGGGTGTGGCTGCCTGTCGCTGAAGGTGTGCGCGTTCACGAATCCCGACGACCGAGCGGCGCGGGCCGGCGCGGGCGCCGCCTTCCTGCCCCGGCTGCTCCGCGAACCGGATTGAGGGACCTCAGCCGGCGAGGCCGTCGATCACTTCCGCACCGTCCAGGTCCGCCAATGCGGTGGAGGGCAGCGCCAGCTTGGAGCGGCGCAGCCCGCTGCCGATCACGACCGCCGGCCGTTCGAGGACCGCTGCGTCGACGTACACCGGCCAGGAGTCGGGCAGCCCGATCGGGGTGATCCCGCCGTACTCCATGCCGGACAGCTCGACCGCCTCGGCCATCGGCGCGAAGGACGCCTTGCGGGCGTCGAGGCGTCGGCGCACCACGCCGTTGACGTCGGCGCGGGTCGTGGCCAGCACCACGCACGCGGCGTACCTGACGGCGTCACCGCGACGGCCGGCGATCACGACGCAGTTGGCCGAGTCCGCGACCTCGACGCCGTACCGCTCGCAGAACGCGGCGGTGTCCGCAAGGTCGGGATCTATCGGTGCCACCAGCACGTCCGACCCTCGCGGCCAGGCAGCCAGCGCCGTGGCGACCGGCCTGGCGACGAGGTCGGCCGAGACGGGGCGCCAATCCAGGTTTCCGGGACCAGTCATGCGATCGAACCCTACTGTGGGGATCACGGGATTGTGGGGATCATGAGACGGTGGGGATCATGAGCAGCACGGACGACATCGTCGAACGCATCCTGACCAGCTACGACACCATCACCGTCGTCGGCGCGAGCAACTCGACGCACAAGGCGGCGCACTACGTCCCGGACCACATGCGCGAGCACGGCTGGCGGATCATCCCGGTGAACCCGCACGAGGAACACATCCTCGGCGAGCCGGTCTACCGCAGCCTCGCCGACGTGCCGGAACAGATCGGGCTGGTCAACGTCTTCCGCCCCTCCGACGCCACGCCGGACATCGCCCGCCAGGCGGTCGCCGCGGGTGCGACGGCGCTGTGGCTGCAGCTGCACATCGCGTCGGCAGAGGCGCGGCGCATCGCCGAGGACGCCGGGCTGCTGTACGTCGAGGACCGTTGCCTGATCATCGAGCAGCGCCGGCTGGGGCTGGACGCGCCTACGGGCTGATCGCCGCGGCTGCCGCGCGCCACCCGGCGAACTCGACCAGCTGGCCGGCGAGGATCTCCAGCGCACCGGTCACCCGCGCATCGAACGCCCCGTCCGCGGCACGGTGCGGCTCCGCGGTGTTCACCGTGACGCCGAACGGGGTCGGCCAGCCGCGCAGCGAGTGGATGGTCGATCGAACGGACGTCAGCGTCGTGCCGCATGCCTGCCAACCGGCTGCCGCCACGATCACGCCGACGGCGCGGCCGTCGAGGTACGGGCGCGGGTCCTCGCGCAGCATCTCCAGGTGGTCGACGGCGTTCTTCACCAGGCCGGACATGCCACCGTGGTAGCCCGGCGTCGCGATGATCACCGCGTCGGCGGCACGGACCGCCGCCACCAACGGCGCCGCCTCAGGCGCCGGCTCGCCGCCGTCGACCG
>JAVHVL010000069.1:0-4547 GCA_032160565.1 Pseudonocardiales bacterium
ACGTCGATCGCCATCGCCACGCGACCGGGGCGGACGCCGCCCGACCCCGCCACGGCGAACGCAGGCTGCGTACCCATCGCGACGAGCGCGTCGTTGATCAGTTCGGCAAGCGCGCGGAGGCCAGCGCAGGAGCCATGGAGCTCCGCGTACGGCCGAATATCGCGCGACATTGAGCGATACCTCTCGCGTGGGGACAGTCGGTACCGGCGTGTGAAGACTGCGCTAACGGTACCGGGCGGTAGCCTCGCTGAATACCGCTCAGAGGTCACAAACCTACCCGCAGCAGCGGGTAGATCATGACAAAGCCAGCATGTTGGCCCGGTCTTGCGGCGCCGGAAGGTGAGTTCGCGTGGACAAAGGTGGGCCCGGCGTCTCCGGCCTGCTGCGCCGCTGGGCGGCCGCCGCTCCGGGGCGCACCGCCGTCGTCGACGGCGCCACCCGGCTGAGCTGGCGGGAGCTGGACGCCGGTGCCACCCGAGCCGCCGCCGCGTTACGGGGGCACGGTGCCCGTCCGGGCGACCGGATCGCGCTGCAGCTCCCCACGGGGGTCGAGTTCGTCCTGCTGTATGTCGGCGCGCTGCGCGCCGGGCTGGTGGTGGTACCGGTCAACCCCGCCTACCAGCCCGCCGAGGTGGAGCACATCCGCGCCGACTCCGGCGCCACCGTGTTCCTCGATCGCGAGGCGGCCGCCGCGCTGTTGGCGGCCGCCCCGGAGCAGGCACCTGACCCGCGCGCAGAGCGTGGCGGCGAGGACATCTCGGTGCTGCTCTACACGTCCGGCACGAGCGGCCGCCCCAAGGGGGCGATGCTCTCGGCCCGCGCGCTGCTCGCGAACCTCGACCAGCTCGCCGGCGTGCGGCCGCCGCTGCTGGGCGCCGAGGACGTGCTGTTCCTGCCGCTGCCGCTGTCGCACGTCTTCGGGCTGAACGCGGGGCTCGGCATGGCCCTGCGGGTGGGTGCGACGGTGGTGCTGTCCGACCGCTTCGACGCCGGCGCGACGCTCGCGGCGATGGCCGCCGAACAGGCCACCGCCGTACTCGGCGTGCCGGGTCAGTACGCGCAGTGGCTGCGGCACCCGGACGTCGGCCGCGGCTTCGCGTCGGTGCGCTTCGCGATGAGCGGCTCGGCCACGCTCGGGCGTGCGGTGCTCGACGGCTTCGCCGGACTCGGCGTCGCGCTGCACGACGGGTACGGCCTGACCGAGGCGGCGCCGGTCGTCGCGATCACCGCGCTCGCCGACCGGGAGCACCCGCGGCCGGGCTCGGTCGGGCTGCCGCTGCCCGGCGTCGAGGTGCAGCTGCGCGATCCCGAGGGTGAGCCGATCGACGCCGAGGAGGACGACCCGGGGCGGCTGTTCGTCCGCGGTCCGAACCTCTTCTCCGGCTACTGGCCGGACGGCGCCGACGGCCCGGACGCTGACGGCTGGTTCGGCACCGGAGACATCGCCATCTTCGACGCCGAGCGGCAGCTGCATCTCGTCGGCCGCAGCGCGGAGCTGGTCATCGTCAACGGCTTCAACGTCTACCCGGCCGAGGTGGAGGCGGTGCTGGCCGCGCAGCCGGGCGTCGCGGAGGTGGCTGTGGTGGGGGTGCCGGACGAATCGAGCGGCGAGGCGGTGCTCGCGTACGTCGTGCCGGCCGCCGGAGCGCGGCTCGATCCGGACGAGCTGATCGCCGCCGCCGGGCTCCGCCTGGCTCGCTTCAAGCTGCCCAGGTCCGTCGAGGTGGTGCCGGCTTTGCCGCACACCGTCACCGGCAAGATCATGAAGTGGCAGCTGCACACCGAGGAGGCGTCCCATGGCGGCGGCTGATCACGTGGTCACGCTCATCACGCGCGTCGGGTGCCACCTGTGCGAGGAGGCCGAGGCGACGCTGCGCCAGCTGTCCGGCGAGCTCGGCTTCGGCTACGAGGAGCTGGACGTCGATGCCGACCGCGCGCGCCGCGACGAGTACGCCGAGCGGGTGCCGGTGATCCTGATCGACGGCCGCGAACACGGCTACTGGCGGGTCGAGGAGGCCAGGCTCCGCAAGGCTCTCAGCCGCTGACGCGGAGCGCGATGAGCCGCTGGCAAGCCCTATAGCACGCCCCATCTCGATTTGGGAAAAGATTCACGAGCGGCGTAGCTTTGGCGCAGTCCAGCAAGCTTCTACCACACCGGTTGGGCGTCGCGGAACCCCGGTCCGCGCGCCCGAAATACCGGTCCCGTCGAGGTGCCGATGACCGCGGAGCAAGAGACGCGCGGCGTCGACGGCCTGCCCAAGGGCCGCGACGCCGGCGATAGCTCGGGACTCGTCTACCCTCCGGACGGTGCGCGCTCCGTGCCGGAGGCGACAGTCGCCAGGCTGGCCACCTATCTGCGCGTGCTCGGCGTGCTCGGCGATCGCTCGATCAACACCGTCTCCTCCGAGGAGCTGGCCACCGCAGCCGGCGTGAATTCCGCGAAGCTGCGCAAGGACCTCTCCTTCCTGGGCTCGTACGGCATCCGCGGCGTGGGCTACGAGGTCACCACCCTCACCGAGGAGATCGCCCGCACCCTCGGCCTCACCGTCCACCGCTCCGTAGCGCTGATCGGCGTCGGAAACCTGGGGCAGGCGCTGGCCGGGTACGCCGGCTTCGCCACCCGTGGCTTCCGCGTCGCGGCGCTGGTCGACGCCGACCCGGCCCGCATCGGCACGCTGATCCGCGGGCTGGTCGTGCAGAGCATCGCCGAGCTGGAGCGGATCGTCGCCGAGGAGCAGATCGCGATCGCCGTGCTGGCGATCCCCGCGTCCGCGGCCCAGGAGGTCTGCGACAAGGTGGTCGCGGCGGGTGTCACGAGCATCCTCAACTTCGCACCCGTCGTGCTGTCGGTGCCGCCGCACGTCGACCTGCGCAAGGTGGATCTGGCCGCCGAGCTGCAGATCCTGTCCTTCCACGAGAACCGCAAGAACGCGGCCGCCCTGCTGTCGAAGGTGGCCCGCTGATGAGCGTCCTCGTTGTCGGCCTATCCCATCGCACCGCGCCGGTGCCGGTGCTCGAGCGCGCGGCTGTCCCCGTCGACGACCTGCGCAAGACGCTCGACGAGCTGCACCGGGCGGAGTCGATCAGCGAGGTGCTGCTGCTGTCGACGTGCAACCGCGTCGAGGTGTACGCCGACGTCGCCCGGTTCCACCCCGCCGTGGGGGAGATCACCAGCGTGCTCGCCCGGCACGCCGGGCTGCCGGTGTCCGACCTCTCGGACCACCTGTACGTGCACTTCGCCGAGGCGGCCGCCGAGCACATCTTCTCGGTGGCCTCCGGGCTGGACTCGATGGTCGTCGGCGAATCGCAGATCCTCGGCCAGCTGCGCGCGGCGTATGCGCTCGGCACCCAAACCGGCTCGGTGGGCGGCGTGCTGCACAACCTGGCCCAGACGGCGCTGCGCGTCGGCAAGCGGGTGCACTCCGACACCGGTATCGACCAGGCCGGCGCGTCGATCGTCTCCGTCGCGCTGGACCAGGCCGCGTCGATGCTCGGCTCGCTGGACGGGCGGCGCGCCGTGATCGTCGGCGCGGGCTCGATGGGCGCGCTCTCCGCCGCCACGCTGCGCCGGCGCGGCGTCACGGACATCGTCGTGGCCAACCGGACCGCCGACCGCGCCGAGCGGCTGGCCGCCTCGGTGGGTGGCCGCGCGATCCCGCTCGCCGACCTCGCGGCCGAGCTCGTCGACGCCGACCTGCTGATGTCCTCCACCGGAGCCACCGGGCTGGTCGTCGAGGCCGACATGATCGAGGGGCGCCGTACCCGCCCGCTGGCGGTCCTCGATCTGGCGCTGCCGCGCGACGTCGACCCCTCGGTGGGGCGGCAGCTGGGCGTCAGCTACATCGACCTCGAAGCGCTGCGCGCCGGTGGCGCGATGGTGAGCGACGAGGAGGTGCGCGCCGCGTCCGCGATCGTCGCCGAAGAGCTCAGCGACTACCTCGCCGAGCAGCAGCAGCTGGCCGTCGCGCCGACCGTCACCGCGCTGCGGGCCCGCGCGAACCAGGTGATCGACGGCGAGCTGTCCCGTCTCGACGGGCGGCTCCCCGGTCTGGACCGCGCGGTGCGCAACGAGGTCGCCGACGCGGTGCGCCGCGCGGTGGAGAAGGTGCTGCACGCGCCCACCGTCCGGGTGAAGGAGCTGGCCGCCACACCCGGCGGGGACCAGTACGCCGCGGCGCTGCGCGAGCTGTTCGACCTCGACCCCGCCACGGCGGAGTCGGTCGCGGCCGTGAAGACGAACCCCGTCGAGGGGACCCGGCCATGACCGTCACCCGTGTCCTTCGTGTCGGCACCCGCGCAAGCGCCTTGGCGCGAACCCAGACCGGGCTCGTCGTCGACGCGCTGCGGGCCCCCGCCGAGATCGTCCCGATCGTGACCGAGGGCGACCGCTCCGCCGCCGCGCTCACCCAGCTGGGCGGCACCGGGGTGTTCGTCTCGGCGCTGCGCTCGGCGCTGCTGGCCGACGAGATCGACGTCGCTGTGCACTCCTACAAGGACCTGCCCACCGAACCGGCCGAGGGCATCGTGATCGCCGCCGTGCCGGCTCG
>JAVHVL010000072.1:0-2635 GCA_032160565.1 Pseudonocardiales bacterium
GCGAGCCGCACCGCCGCCGGGGCCCGCAGGTCGGCGTCGCGTGCGGTGTCGCTCGTGGCGAACGCCCGGCCTGCCTCGCGCGCGGCCTGCGTGACGGCCAGCTGGCTGCGCTGCACGACGGCCACGGCGACGAGCAGGTAGACCAGTGGCACCATCACGATCACCGCGACGAAGACGAACTCGATGATCGCCGTGCCGCCGTCACCGCTGTCATCGCGGGCCACCAGCAGCCGGAGCCGGCGCAGCATCGCCGTCACGAGCCTTCCTTCACTGCCTCGGCTGCCACGTCGATCCGCAGCGGCATCAGCAGCGGCGCGAGGATCATCTTCACCTGGCCGCGGCAGCGCACCTTCGCCACCGTCAGGCCGGAGGCGCGGTCGGTGTCAGTGCTGCCCGCGCACGGGATCCGCTTCGCTTCGCCCGTCCCGAGCCCCTTGCTGATCAAGGCGGTGGCCCGCTCGCCACCGACAGCGGGGTCGACGTCCTGGTCCGCGCCGTAGCTGGCGCCGTCAGCTGCAGCGGACGCGATCACGTTGCGGGCGTAGACGTACAGCCCGACCTGCAGCACCGCGAACAGGAGGAACACCAGCAGCACCGAGATCATCACGAACTCGACGACGCTGGCTCCCACGTCGCCCGCGACGGCTACTTGGCGCCGGTGACGGAGTCGAGCGCGGAGCCGATCGCGTCCTTGATCTGCGGTTCGAAGACGCCGAGGATCGCGACGACCAGGATGGCCGTCATCACGGTGACCATCACCCAGCCCGGCACGTCGCCGCGATCTGGATCGGGGCTGCCGATCCGTGCGCGCAGGTTGGACAACCGCATCGCCATCCATCGCGTCTCCATCGTCTTTCTCCTTGTCACAAAAGGTCACCGCGCCATCGAGGTGAGGGTCAGCAGGCCGGGGTAGAGCGCGAACAGAACCGTTACCGGCAGGACCAGGAAGACGACCGGCACCATCATGGCGATCTCCTTGCGGCCGCCGGCCTCGAGCAGCGCACGCTTGCCGATCTCGCGGACGTCGATGGCCTGCGCGCGCAACACCGCCGCCAGCGGCGTGCCGCGCTCGATTGCCACGACCAGGCCCTGGACGAAGCGCGCGAAGGGCTCGAGCGTCGTAAGCTCCGCGACCTCGGTGAGCGCGCGCGTGATCGGTGTTCCGGCGCGGGCCCGCGCGAGCGCGGCCTCGAGGTCGCGGGCCAGCTCTCCGCCGGTCAGCCGGCACACCCGGGCGAGCGCCTCGGTCGGCGCCTCCCCCGCGACGACCGACAGCGCGAGCAGGTCGGCGACGACCGGGAACTCGGCCAGCATCGACTGCTCGCGGCGCTCGAGCTGCCGGGTCAGCCACCAGTCGCGTCCGAGCACACCACTGAGCAGCCCGCCGAAAGCCGCGGCACCGACGAGCACGGCGTCCACGTGGCCCCGGGCCAGGCCGGCCAGTCCGACGAGCAGTGCGCCGCCGAGCGTGCCGACCGCGCCCCACACGACCTGCTCGACGCGGAACTCCTCGGCCGAGCTGGCGCTGCCCAGCCCGCCGAGCCGGCGCCGCACGGATGCACTGCCACCGACGACGCGGTCGAGCGTCGCCACCAGGTCGCCGAGGACGGGGCCGAAGATCCGGCGCACCACCTCGAACGGCGTGGACGTGGCCGACGGGCGCGCGAGCAGTTTCGACGGCGGCGGGGTGTCGCCCAGGTAGGGGGCGATCCGGTCGGCGAGCCGGATCGGTCGCATCGGCGGCGCGGCCCGGATCGCGATCACTGCACCGGTGGCGGCGACCAGCCCCAGCAGAGCACCGACGATCCAGCTGCTCATCGCAGCACCCGCTGGTCTTCCGGCAGCCGTCCGATGCGCAGCATGATCCGGTAAGCCAGCAGGCACACGCCGGCGCCGACGGCCAGCAGCAGCGTGCCGCCACCGGAGTCGTAGACGTGCAGCGTCGTCGACTGCGTACCGAGCAGGAGCAGCACCGCCCACGGCGCGGCCACCGCGAGCCGGGCAGCATTGACGATCCAGCCCTGCCGCGTCTCCAGCTCCGCGCGGGTGCGGGCGTCGGAGCGCAACAGCTCCGACAGCGTCCGCAGGACCGTGCCGAGGTCGCTGCCGCCGACCTCGCGCGCCACCCGCACCGTCTCGCAGACGCGATCCCCCACGGGATCGGCGAGGTCGTCCTTGAGCGCGTCGAGGCACTCGCCGAAGCGGCCGCTGGCGCGGTGCGCGGCGCCGAAGCGGGCGAACGGCGCGCGCAGCTCGGCCGGACCCCGCGTCGACAGGGCAGACATCCCTTCCGGCAAGGACATCCCGGCCCGGACGGCCGACGCCAGGTTGTCGATCGCCTCCGGCCACAGCTCACGCAGCGCGACCTGCCGCCGGCGCCGCATCCGGCGCACGACCAGCACCGGAGCGAAGAAGGCGAACACTCCGAAGCAGACCGCGATCGTGATCGTGGCTGTCATGAGCTCGATCGCTCCGAGCGCGGCGAGCGCACATGCCAGCTGGGCGCCGAGCAGTTGCGCGGTGCCCACTCCGTCGACGCCGGCCTGCCGGAGCATCTCGCTGCGCCGCACCGCCCAGCCTGGAGCTGCCGCCACGGGCCGCGGGGCGCGCGGGCCGCTTCGCCAGATGAGCACCA
>JAVHVL010000092.1:0-4016 GCA_032160565.1 Pseudonocardiales bacterium
TGAATCCAATATCCTGACACCGGACCAGGTGCACGGCGCCTACTTCGGGTAGACGGATACCAACTGATATGATATGATCGCACTACAAGGGTCCATGGCCGGCTTCACCGCAGGCCATTGGCCCTCCCCTTGCCCGGTGATCAATAGAAACCAGCGGTTGCTACTCGACAACCGCCGCCAGGTTCGCCAAGCGGTTCGCCAACGCCAGCCTGGTGATCCAGCTGAAACGCGGGGCGAGCGGCTCGATAACCGCCTCGATCTGATGCATGTGTCACGCCTCGCAGCCACGCTCAGATGATCAGTTCTCGAGCACTCGCGACGCCGGTCAGGAGATCGCGGCCTTCACCAGTTCGGCGACCTTCTTCTCCACCGCGGGGCTCCACTTCCGGAGCGCGTACGACACCGGCCACATGTCGCCGTCGTCGAGGTTCGCCGCGTCCTGGAAGCCCAGGGTCGAGTAGCGGTAGTTGAACTTGCCCGCGTCCTGGAAGAAGACGACGACCTTGCCGTCCGCGTTCGAGTAGGCGGGCATGCCGTACCAGGTCTTCGGCGACAACTCGGGGGCGGCAGCAGTCACCGTCATGTGCACGCGCTCGGCGAGCGCACGGTCCTCCGGTGCCATCTCCGCGATCTTGTCGAGGAGCGCCTGCAGGCCATCGGCCTTCTTGGCGCCTTTCTTGCCCTCGGCGCGCAACTCGGCGGCGCGCTCCTTCATCGCCGCACGCTCCGCGGCGCTGAAGCCGTCGGACTCGGCCTGGGCATTCTTCGTGGGCATTCTCAGGCTTCCCTTCGTGAAGCGCAGGGCTCGGCGACATGCCGGGCCTTCCGTCGAAAGGCTAGGCCCGACCACACCGTGGCGCTTCTCGATTCCTGATCGGATCGGGGTTGAGCCGAGGCACTTCGACTAGCGGTCCCGATCGCTTACGGAAGGTCCGGATCTGTCGCTGTCGGAGCACGAGCGTCCGTCGGTGCCGCTATGCGCACGCGTAGCCGTCGGATTGAGACTCGACGGTGGACTTACGGCGTGAGTCGTCGCGTCCGAGGAACGATTCGCTTGACCGGGCGACGATACCCAGTAGTATGTCGAGTATAACCGCTGAAGGGTGGTCGGGATGAGCGTGCGCTATGCGCTGTTGGCGCTGGTCAGCGAAGGGCCCAAATACGGCCTGCAGCTGCGGCAGGAGTTCGAGGAGCGCACCGGCGAGGTGTGGCCGCTCAACGTCGGGCAGGTCTACCAGACGCTGCAGCGCCTCGAGCGCGACGGCCTGGTCGAATCCGAAGACGAGTCCGAGGAGGGCCCGCAGAAGCTGTTCCGGATCACCGCCGACGGCGTCGAGGAGCTGGCCGAGTGGCTGCGGACCCCGCCTGACCTGAGCTCGCCGCCGCGCGACGACCTCGTCATCAAGGTGTTGATCGCGATCCGGCTGCCCGGGGTGGAGGTGCACGACGTGATCCAGGCGCACCGCCGCCACATCGTCGAGCTCATGCAGCAGTGGACGCGGATCAAGGGCGAGGCGGCGCCGGACGACGTGAGCCTCGGGCTCGTGGTCGATGCCGAGCTGTTCCGGCTCGACTCGGTGATCCGGTGGCTGGACGCGGCGGACGGCCGGCTGCGCCGCTTCGACCTGGATCCGCCGCCGGTAACGAACGGACCGACTGTCGCGCCGATGGCGCGCCGACGCGCGGGGGTACGTCGATGAGCACGCTGGAACTGCGTGACGTGAGCAAGGTCTACGGAACGGGCGCGGCGGAGGTGCACGCGCTGCGCCACGTCGATCTCGTGGTCCAGCCCGGCGAGCTCGTCGCGGTGATGGGCCCGAGCGGGTCGGGCAAGAGCACGCTGCTCACCATCGCGGGCAGTCTCGAGGAGCCGTCGTCGGGTGAGGTGGTCGTGGGCGGCGCGGCGCTCTCCGCGCTGTCGCGCACCGACCAAGCGCGGTTGCGGCGGCGCGTCATCGGATACGTCTTCCAGGACTTCAACCTGCTCGCCGGCCTGACCGCCAGCGAGAACGTAACGCTCCCCCTCGAGCTGGACGGCATGTCGCCCAAGGCGGCCCGCGTCGCGGGAATCGAGGCGCTCGAGGCCCTGGGTCTGGGCGATCGCGCCGACCGGTTCCCGGATGAGCTCTCCGGCGGCGAGCGGCAGCGCGTCGCGATCGCGCGCGCCGTCGTGGGCGAGCGCAGGTTGCTGCTCGCCGACGAGCCGTCCGGCGCGCTGGACTCACAGAACGGCGAGATGGTGATGCGGATGATCCGCACCACCTGCGAGCGCGGCGTCGCCGGCGTGGTGGTCACGCACGACGCGCAGCTCGCCTCGTGGGCCGACCGCGTGGTGTTCCTGCGCGACGGGCGGATCGTCGACCAGACGATGCCGCCACCCGGCGCGGAGTCGCTGCTCGAAGCCGACGCCCTGTCATGACGACAACGCTGGAACGCCCGGCTGGGCCACCCGCGCCGGCCACGCCGTCTGGTCGCGGCGCAGCGCGCAATGGCCGGCGCGCGATCGTGCGGTGGTCGTGGCGGCTTTATCGCCGTGAGTGGCGCCAGCAGATGCTCGCGGTGTTCCTGCTGATCCTCGCCGTCGCGGCGACGACGGTCGGTCTCGGCCTGGTCGGCAACGTCATCTCCGGCGACACGTCCGTCTTCGGCACGGCCAACACGCGTGTGGACCTCGACGCGACAGCGCCGAACGCGAACATCCCCGCTGCGCTGGCGCAGGCGAAGCAGCTCTTCGGCACGGTCGAGGTCATCGAGCACACGAACGTCCCGGTGCCCGGCTCGATCACGCCGGTGGATCTGCGCTCGCAGGCGCAGCACGGCGCGTTCAGCTCACCGCTGCTGCGTGTGGTCTCCGGCCGGTATCCGGCCTACGCCGGCGAGGTGGCGGTGACGTCCGGCGTGGCGTCGGCGTTCGGGCTGAAGATCGGCTCGACGTGGACCGTGAACGGCGGCCCGCTGCGGGTCGTCGGCACAGTCGAGAACGCCACGAACTTGCAGGACGACTTCGCGGTCGTGGCTCCCGGCCAGATCGCCAACCCGATCGCGGCGTCGTTCCTGTTCACCTCGAACGGCCGCCCCCAGCTCGAGGGGTTCCGGCCGCCCGGCGTGCAGGGAATCATGAGCACGGACAGCACCGGCGTGGCGCAACGCCAGCTGCAGAGCCTGCTGGTGCTCGTCCTGTCGACGATCGGCATGGTGTTCGTCGGGCTGCTCTCCGTCGCCGGCTTCATGGTGATGGCGCAGCGACGCATGCGGGCGCTCGGCATGATCGGCGCGATCGGCGCGACGGATCGTCAGGTGCGGCTGGTGATGCTGTCGAACGGCGCCGCCGTCGGCGTGCTCGGCGGGCTGACCGGGACGCTCGTCGGGCTGGCCGCGTGGTTCGGCCTCCGGCCCGCGTTCGAGCACCTCGTCGGACATCGCATCGACGCGATGAACGTGCAGTGGTGGGCCGTCGCGGTCGACGCGGTGCTGGCGGTGATCACGGCGCTCATCGCGGCGTGGTGGCCGGCCCGGTCCGTCGCCCGCACGCCGATCGTCGTGGCCCTGTCCGGGCGTCCGGCGAAGCCGCAGCCCGCGCACCGCTTCGCCGCGGCTGGGTGCGCGATGCTTGCGGCCGGCTTCGGGCTGCTCGTCTGGGCGCACCGGCACAACACGGCGATCCTGATCATCCTCGGCATCGTGTCGAGCGTGGCCGGGATGCTCTTGATCGCGCCGCTGGGCATCCGGGCTGCCGCGGTCGCAGCGCGCCGCTCGCCGATCGCGGTCCGTCTCGCGCTGCGCGATCTGGCGCGCTACCAGGCCCGGTCGGGCGCGGCGCTGGCCGCAGTCAGCCTCGCGATCGGGATCGCCGCCACGATCGCGATCAACGCGGCCGCGCAGTCCGCACAGCAGCACACGCTGACCGGCGGCAACCTTCCCGACAACCAGCTCGCCGTCTGGATCCAAGGCGGGCCCAGTGGCGGGCCCAGTGGCGGGCCCGGCGGCAGCGTCCGCGTCGCGCCCGCCGGCGGCGG
>JAVHVL010000292.1:0-3386 GCA_032160565.1 Pseudonocardiales bacterium
AACGCGACTCCGACGATGCCGACGCGGATCGTGTACTGGTCTGGGTCTGTCCCTGCATCAGCCAAACGCACGAGCGCGTTGTGCGCAGCAAGTGCGTCGGCGAAGACGGATGAGGTGATCTGTACGACTGGCTGCTTGGGGCCGGGCAGGCGCTCGGATGTGGCCAGCGGCGAGCCCTGCAGCGCGAAGAAGCGACACCCGATCGTCGTGCCGCCCTGCCTCAGCACTTGGACGCGGGCCAGCCGCATCCTGACCATCTCGGCAGCGGCTTGCTCGTCAAGGACTGGGCAGATGTGCGCATCCGTTGCAGCGGTCGGCCGAACATCGAGGGGGCCGGTGCCGGCGGCGGACGGTCTGATCGTCCTGGTCTGGGTGCGGTCGATCGTGGAGATGGAATACGTCGCTTGGCGAGCCTGGCACGCGGGGAGCACGAGCATGAGGGCGAGCAGAGTCGCCAGAGGTGATCGCTGCACGACAAGCACGCTAACCCACGAAGCACGGCAAACCCCGAGCGTGCCGGTTCGTCGGCGCCAGGGAAAACGCCCTCATTTGCCGCCGTCTGCGCGCGCTGTCAGGCCCATGAGCACGACTCCAATTTCTCCTGGCCGAATTGGCCATCAACGTTCGGGCTGAACCTCGTCGAGATTCCGTTTGAGCCATGCATCAAAGCGCGTGGTGTTGCCTTTGAAGACCGGCACGGTCCATCGGCTTGTCGAGAGTCTGTACCGAAGAAGGACCTGATCGGAGAGCCCCAGAAGTGTGACCATAGCGCGGATCATGATGATCACTCCGAGTGCTATTCCGGCAGTGGCCCCGGTCCAACCGACGAGACCATTGTCGAAGCGTTGCCCCAAGATCGACACCGCCGCACCAAGGATCATGGTGAGAGACCCAAGTACGTAGAGGGCTCTGGCGTCCCACATCATCCGCACGCCGTCGGCCCCGATACGCCGCTCCCACTCGATCGCCGCGCGAGCGACCTGTCGGTCGCGCCATCGCGCTAGGAAATTCATGGGGACGAGACTTGCACACGAGATCGATCTCCGCGACGTGAGCCCGCTGAACATCCAGACCAGAGTCGAACGGGTGAGTCCCCGGAACCTCCTGATATGCCGCGACGAGCGCGCTCGTGCCGATGACAGAATGATGACAGCAGAGCGCGTCGGCTCGGCCAGCGACCAGGGGCCCTGTCTAGTAGATACTCCTTTCATGACGCTGTGGAGGGATAAGCGCGGTCGATCGGCGTTGGTCGACTGGCGGACCTGGGCGTTCGCGTGCGGGGTTGCTCTCGGCGTCGCCGCGGTCGCTGCGGTGACTCGGGCGCACGGAATTTGGCTCGGCATCCCCACCCTCCTCGCCGTCGTAGCGATCGAGCTGTTTCTCAGCGGACGCCGGGGCAATTGGCCGAGGCGAAGTCGAGGGAACTAACGACTGCCCGGAACATGCGGAGATGCCGAATAGAGTGCGCCGGCCAGGGCGGTACCACTGAAGCTGGTAAGTGGCGGTTCCGTGGCGGACACTTACCTATCGTGACGACCTGGCATCGGAGGCAGAGTGCGGCTGCGGCCATCGCTATCTTGCTGGTGACCTCCGCTTGCACAACCGGTCAGCACCGCCTGGCATCAACGCCCCTACCGGCGACTCCGAGTGTATCGACAGCCGCGTCTTCGTCCGTGTCTGCGGGACAGCTAGCCCGGTGCAAGTCCGCATCGTCGTCTCACGGCACCACTCTGCAACTGCCTGGGTTCGGTAGCTTGTTCGTCGCCCTCGCTCTCGCTCCTGACCGACTCAGCCCGCCCCTGCTGTGCCTTGTCGGGGGAACCACGGGCGCGCTTCCGCTCGACTCAGCGCGACGCTTGGCCGGGGCGGGCGTCGTAACTGTCCAGTGCACTGTGCAAGCCACTCGATGCCCCTACCTGATTGGGGCAGCGTCGCCGGAGGTTGCCGGAGTTCGGCTGCTGGCGGCAGGCCGCTCGTCAACGCTGTCCTTCAAGCAGATGGGCGGCTACAGAAACTTTTGGACCTCGCTCGTGCCGCCGCCCAAGGGAGCGACCGTCGAGGTTCTCGACAAGGCTGGCCGCGTGCTGGACCACCGAGTCGTCACGTAGCTGACTGGAAACGACCGGATCTGTCGCCGTCAGCGCGCGTCGGACGACCGGAACTGCCGATGTCCGTATAGCCGTCGGCGCTGATTGGGGTCGTGTTGATTCCGTCGCGGAGGGGCAAAAGTGCCCTACGATCGCGATCAACAAGCAGATCCAAGCCGTGGGCGGAGCACGATGACAAGCATTCGCGAGAAGGCGGCGTGGGTCTTGCTCGGGCTGACCCTGCTGCTTGTCTGCTCCGCTGCATGCTCCTCGTCCAAGCCGCGCGGCAACTCGTCGACTGCATCTGGGGAGGGGGCCGTTACCGGGACGTTGCAACTCGCGGGCGGCCCAGCGCCGGGTAACGACAACCCAGCCTCGGGTGAGGTGTATGCGTTCACCGCGGCCAGCCTTACGGGCGCGCCGATCGCGAAGGTGAAGACCGACTCGGACGGCAGCTTCAGTCTGAGCCTTCCGCCTGGCACGTACTACCTGGCCGCCACATCGCCCAGGTTCTCAATTGACCCTCCGCCCGCAACTCCGCCCTGTCGCGGCGACACACCGGCTGTCGCTTCGCGAGGCAGCACCAACCGGGTCGATGTCGTCTGCGAGATGAAATGAGGCAGACAGAAGCTTGCCGGGCCAGACCGACGAAACGACCGGATTGCCGCGGAGAGTGTGCGCTTGCAGCGCTAGATCCGTCGACCTGTATGGCTCGACTGGTCGTCGGCGGTGCGCGCAGCCGAGCGCGTATGAACGGATGTCGCGCCGTTAGCCGCCGCGCGATATGCCCGTGCCGACGACGTGCCGGGAGCACGGTAGTGCACTCGGCATGTGGCATCCAGCCGAACTCTCGCGGGGTGGGCTTTGGGCGATATCTGCTGCGTCCTCCCTTGTCGCCGGAATCGCTCAGACCAATCGGTGTTTCGGATGCGTGCTCGCGTCGGCGCTGATTTCGCTAGGGGAGGAAGCAGATTTGTGGGCATGCTGGGTGGTGAGGTCATCGATCGAGATGCCGAGGCTGGCTCCAACCGCCGCGAGCACGCCAACGAAGACAGCTCGCGCCAACGATCCCCGCGAATCGGATGGCTTGGATGTCTTCGTCATAACACCAGATTGCGACGACGCGCTGTGGGCAGGCTGCGCGGTTGCCTTATGAAGAATGTGGAATCCGGGCCTGCCACGGCACGCCAGGCGGACGATCGCGCTGGCCCACGGTGCTCCGCGCCACTTGGTTAAACACCGACGAGTGCCGAGCGGACGCGGACACATAGCGATGCGTCTTCCCGAGGCGGGCGATGC
>JAVHVL010000295.1:0-3257 GCA_032160565.1 Pseudonocardiales bacterium
CGCGGCGCCCGGCGTCTCGACGGCCGACCTCGACGGGATTGCTCGCGACGTGCTGCAGGAAGCCGGCGCGAAGCCCTCGTTCCTGGGTTACCACGGCTACCCGGCGGTCATCTGCGCATCGGTGAACGACCGCGTGGTGCACGGCATCCCGTCGGTGGAGGAGAAGCTGGCCGACGGCGACCTCATCTCGATCGACTTCGGTGCGATCGTCGACGGCTGGCACGGTGACTCCGCTATCACCGTTCTCGTCGGTGACGTCTCGCCCGAGGCACGCGCGATGTCCGATGCGTGCGAGGCCTCGATGTGGGCGGGGCTGGCCGCCACGCGGTCAGGCGCCCGCCTGTCGGACGTCTCCCACGCCGTCGAGATGTCGGTGCGCAAGGCGGGCAGGTACGGCATCGTCGCCGGCTACGGTGGCCACGGCATCGGATCTGAGATGCACATGGCGCCGCACATCCTCAACTACGGCCGCCCGGGCAAGGGCCCGCGACTGCTGCCGGGTATGGCGCTGGCCATCGAGCCGATGATCACGCTCGGCTCCCGCGCCACGAAGGAGCTTCCGGACGGCTGGACCGTGACGACCGTCGACGGGTCGTGGGCGGCGCACTGGGAGCACACCGTCGCGATCTTCGACGACGGCCCGTGGGTCCTCACCGCCGAGGACGGTGGCCGGGCCGGTCTGGGCGCCCTCGGCGTCTCCCTCTCCGCCCACGCCGCCTGAGTCCTTCACTGAAGCGGGGCTCAGGGGTAGGTGACTGTCCGGAGCACCTGGGCCGGGGCCCCGGCCGCGATCGAGCGCGGCGGGAGCTCTGTGGTCACCACCGAGTTCGCCCCGACGACGCAGCGCTCGCCGATCCGCACCCCGCTGGTGACGACGACATTGGCTCCGAGCCACACGTTGTCGCCGATCACGGTCGGCCCCTTGGATGTGAAGCCCTGCCACGGGACGGGCCGGTCCGGGTCGTCGAAGCGGTGGTTGGCGTCGGTGACCAGGCAGCCGTTGGCCAGCATGCAGTGCTCGCCGATGTCGACGCGGTCCAGCGCCGCGACCATGACGTTCAGGTTGAGCAGCGACCCGCCTCCGATGCGGATCCGACCCTCCGCCGAGGTCAACCAGACGCCGGGTTCGAAGTACGCGTGGGCGCCGATCTCCAGCCGCCCCTCGCGCAGCATCTCCAGCGCGTTCCCGTGTATCGGTCCGCGTGCGAACGCGCGGCGGCGGGCCAGCTCCAGGTGCAGTCGCGCGCGGTTCCAGGGCAATCTGGAGCGCTGGTACCAGCGCCACTTCTGCAACCACTCCCGCAGCGCGGCAGCGTCGAGCCGATCGGGGCCCTGATCCATGCGCAGATCCTAAGTGCGGCGGCAGGCGTCAGGTGCGCAGATCTTGGGCCCCCGTCAGAGCCAGGCGCCGCGCACCATGACCCGCTGCACGCCCAGCCCGTCGTCGAGGAGGACGAGGTCGGCGTCCAGCCCGGGGGCGATCGACCCGCAGCGGTCGGCCAGCCCGAGCAGGCGAGCGGGGTTGGTCGACGCCGCAGCGGCCGCGAGCTCGATCGGCAAGCCCACCGCCTGGACGGCGCGGCGCACCGACTCGTCCATCGTCAGCGTGCTGCCGGCGAGCCGGTCGCTGGCGTCCAGGCGGGCCATCCCGTTCTCGACGACGACCGCCTGGTCACCGAGCGAATAGCGCCCGTCGCCCACGCCGCTAGCGCTGATCGCGTCGGTGATCAGCGCGAGCCGGTCAGGGGAGGTGGTCGCGACGAGCCGGATAAGGGACTCGTGCACGTGCACGCCGTCGTTGATCAGCTCGACGTAGACGCCGGAGTCCAGCGCGGCCACGGACGGCCCCGGCGCCCGCTGGCTGATCGATCCCAGCGCGTTGAACAGGTGCGTGGCCAGGGTGGCGCCGGCCGAGAACGCGTCCACGGCCTGCTCGTAGGTGGCGTCGGTGTGGCCGATCGCGGCGACGGCTCCGGCGGCGACGATGTCCTCGATCACCGAGAGCGCGCCCGGCAACTCGGGTGCGACGGTCACGGTGCGGACCGAGCCCTGGCCCGCCTCGAGCAGCTTGGCCAGGACGAACGGATCCGGCGTCAGCAGGTGCGCGTGGTTCTGCGCACCGCACCGGGCCGACGCGAGAAACGGCCCCTCCAGGTGCGCGCCGGCGACCTGCCCGGACCTGGTCAGCTCCGCCACCCAGGACAGCTGCTCGCACATGAGGTCGATCGGGCCGGCCATCAACGAGACGAGCGTGCGCGTCGTCCCGTTGCGACGATGGAACTCGACGCCCGCGGCCATGTCCTGCCCCGACGCAGTGAAGTCGTGGCCACCGCCGCCGTGCACGTGCAGGTCGACGAAGCCGGGCAGCAGCCACCCGGTCACGGCCTCGGCGCCGGCCGGCGGCGGGCCGCCCCCGACGTCCGTGATCCGACCGCCGGTGATCTCGACCCAGCCGGGATCGAGGATCGCCGTCGGGGTCACCACGCGGGCGCCGGCGAGGAGCGTCATGGCAGGTAACCAGCCTTTCCGGGTCGGGTCGTCCAGATCAGTTGCCGCCCGATCGTCATCAGCCCTTCACGGCCCCGGCGGTGAGCCCGGATGAGATCCGGCGCTGGAACAGGATGAAGAGGACGACGACGGGCAGCGCGGTGAGGGTCGCCGCCGCCATGAGGCCGCCGTAGTCGGCGCCGTGCGTCGGGCTGGACTGGAAGACGAGCAGGTAGATCATCGCGGTCTGCTTGTTGTTGTCGAGCAGCAGCGTGTTCGCCAGGACGAACTCGTTCCACGCGAGGATCCAGCCGTACACGCCCGTCGCGATCAGCCCCGGACCGACCAACGGCAGGATGATCTTGTAGAACGTCTGCCACCGGCTGCAGCCGTCGACCATCGCGGCCTCGTCCAGCTCCTTCGGGATACCGGCGATGAAGGTGCGCAGCGTCCATACCGTGTAGGGCATCGAGAACATCAGGTAGGCGATGATCACGCCGATCAGACTGTTCTTGAGGTGGAACCTGTCGAGCAGCAGCGACATCGGGATCGTCAGCGCGAGCAGCGGGATCATCTGCACGATGAGCACGGCGAAGATGAAGACCTTGCGCCCGCTGAAGCGGAACCGCGCGATCGCCAGGGCGCCGAAGAACCCGACGACGATGCTGACGACGACCGCGCTCAGCGTGATCACCAGGCTGTTCAGCAGATCGTCGCGGAAGATCGGGTCGCTGAGGACCTCGCGGAACGCGCGCAGGCTCGGGTGGGCC
>JAVHVL010000296.1:0-11240 GCA_032160565.1 Pseudonocardiales bacterium
GCACTTGTCCAGCCGCCCCGCCGCCGCGTCGGCGTCCGCGGCGGCCCGCTTCGCGACCGCGTCGTGTTGCAGCGCGCTGAGCAGGGACTGCTGCCTCTGCACCGCGGCGAGGTAGTCCAGCCACCCCCGATCCGACAGCCGCTGCGGGTCGAGCGCCTCCAACGCGCAGAGCACCGCGCCGCCGGGGGGCTGGGCGACGGCCCACGCCGCCACCTCGTCCGGCGTCGACCGCGGCTCGTTCATAGGGTCGATTATGGACCGGGGGTCCGACAATACCGGCCCAGTTTCCCCCGACCACGAAAGAAGATTCTCGAAAGATCCGAACCGGGCGAGACCCGGACCGCAACCCCAGCGGAACGCGACCCGAGAGCGCGAGCCGGCCAACGGATCAAGCCCCTCGTCACTGCGGCTTTTCACCCGCCCGAGCCGAGCGAAACGCGACCCGAACAGCAAGAGCGACGAACGGACCAACCCCCGATGTCGCCGCTTCACCCGCCGACGCCGACCGAAGCGCGCCCAAGATGACCCACGCCAAGGAAGGAATCACCTCTTCGCCCTGCCGCTTTCCGCCCCCCGTGGCAGGATTCGCATCCGCAGCCCAGCGCCCAGGAAAGGCAGGCCACCGTGCCCACGCAGACCCTCGCCGGTCGCACGATCCTCATGTCCGGCGGCAGCCGTGGCATCGGCCTGGCCATCGCGGTGCGTGCGGCGCGGGACGGGGCCAACGTCGCGTTCATCGCCAAGACCGATGCGCCGGACCCGCGGCTGCCGGGCACGATCCACACCGCCGCGGCCGACATCGAGGCCGCCGGCGGCACCGCGCTGCCGATCCTCGGCGACGTCCGGGACGACCAGACCGTCGCCGACGCGGTGGCGCAGACCGTCGACCGGTTCGGGGGCATCGACATCGTGGTGAACAATGCCTCGGCGATCACGTTGCAGGACATCGGCGAGCTCTCCTCGAAGCGCTATGACCTGATGCTCGACATCAACGCTCGCGGCACCTTCGCACTGACGAGCCTGGCGCTGCCGCACCTGCTGCGGTCGGACAACGCTCACGTCCTCACCCTCTCCCCGCCGTTGAACATGGACCGCCGCTGGCTGCGGCACCACGCCCCGTACACCGTCAGCAAGTACGCGATGACGATGCTGACGCTCGGCGTCGCCGAATCACGGCGCGAGGCCGGCATCGCGGCGAACTGCCTCTGGCCGCGAACGCTCATCGCCACTGCTGCCGTGCAGAACCTGCTGGGCGGGGACGAGAGCATGGTCGGCGCGCGGACGCCCGAGATCGTGGCCGACGCGGCACACGAGATCCTCATCCGGCCGTCGCGCGAATGCACCGGCAACACGTTCATCGACGACGAGGTACTGCGCGAGGCGGGCGTCACCGATCTGGGTAAGTACCGCTTCGGCGCGGGAAGCGAAGACGATCTGGCCCTGGACATCTTCCTGTAGGGCGACGGGCAAAGGGGCACCGATGAGACTCGCACGCGCGCTGGAGCAGGCTCGGCGACTGCCGACGGTGGCGCGCGAGGCGGATGTGCTCCGCCGAGCCGGGCTGGCGCCGATCACCAGGCCCGACGACATCGCCCACGGTCTGCTCACCATGCGCCAGCTGGGGATGCTCGGCGGTGGCATCCGCATCGCGGCGCGCCGCGACCCCCACGCGCTGGGGCTGGTCGATGAGCTGGGCGAGCTGACCTTCGGGCAGCTCGACGAGCGCTCGAACGCGCTGGCGCGCGCCTGGCGGGAGCGCGGGCTGGACGAGGACTCGGTGATCGCGCTGCTGTGCCGCGATCACCGCGGCCTCGTCGATGCCATGTTCGCCGCCGGCAAGCTCGGCGCCCGGGCGCTACTGATGAACACCGGATTCGCCAAGCCGCAGTTCGCCCAGGTCACCGAACGCGAGGGGGTCTCCGCCCTTGTCTACGACGTGGAGTTCACCGACATCCTCGGCGAGGTACCGGCGTCGCTCCCCCGCTACCTCGCCTGGGTCGACGACGCCTGGGTCGACAGCGGCGGGCTCGACGATGGGGATGCAGAGCACGAGACCCTCGATGCCCTGATCCGCGGCAGCTCGGGCGAGCGGCTGCCCAGGCCGAAACGCGTCGGCGGCCTGGTGCTGCTGACGAGCGGCACGACCGGAACGCCGAAAGGCGCTGCGCGGCAGGTCAGTTCCCCGTTCGCGGCTGCGCAGTTCCTCGACCGGATCCCGCTTCGCCCACGTGAGCGGACCTTCTTCGGCGCGCCGCTGTTCCACGGCACTGGGCTGTCGCAGTTCCTGCTCACGCTCGCGCTGGGCTCCACCGCGATCGTGCGCCGCCGCTTCGATCCCGTCGCCACGCTCGAGGCCCTCGCCAAGTACCGCGCCGAGACCCTGGTCGTCGTGCCGACGATGCTGCAGCGGCTGCTGAACCTGGATGAGGCGCTGATCCGCAGCCACGACACGAGCGCACTGCGGATCCTCTTCTGCGCCGGCTCGGCCCTCCCGCCGGAGGTCGGCAACCGCGCCACCGAACTGTTCGGCGACGTCATCTACAACCTGTACGGCTCCACGGAGGTCGCAGTCGCAACCGTCGCGACCCCGAAGGACTGGCGCAGGGCACCGGGCACGGTCGGGCGCAGCCCCGTCGGGTGCACGGTCGCGCTCTATGACGACGCCGGCACACGGATCACCGAGCCGGGCGTGATCGGGCGCGTCTTCGTCGGCAGCGGGCTGCGGTTCTCCGGCTACACCGGCGGCGGAAGCAAGGACGAGATCGACGGCCTGCTGTCCTCCGGCGACGTCGGGCATCTCGATGCCGAGGGGCTGCTGTTCATCGACGGCCGCGACGACGACATGATCGTGTCCGGCGGCGAGAACGTATTCCCGGCCGAGGTCGAGAACCTTCTGGTGGAGCACCCCGCCGTCGCCGACGCGGCTGTCATCGGCGTCGACGATCCCGACTTCGGCCAGCGACTGAAGGCCTTCGTCGTGCTCCGCGACGGTCGGGAGGCCGGCGCGGACGAGCTGCGCGAGCACGTCAAGGCGAACCTGGCCAGGCACAAGGTGCCCCGCGACGTCGAGTTCGTCGACCTGCTCCCCCGCAATGCCACCGGCAAGCTGCTGCGCGACCAGCTGACCTGACGTGAGCTGACCTCACCTGGATAGGCATCGGGTCCGGCATTATCGAGGCGTGCCGTTCCTCGATGCGCCGACGCCGCTCGCGTTCGCCCATCGAGGCTTCGCACCCGACGGCTGCGAGAACTCGCTGGCCGCGTTCGAGCGGGCGGTCCGGCTCGGCTATGTGTACCTCGAGACCGACGTGCGGGTGACCGCCGACGGCGTCGCGCTGGCCTTCCACGACTCGTCCCTGGACCGGGTCACCGATCAGCGCGGCAAGGTCGCCGACCTGCCCTGGGCGACGGTGCGGCGCGCTCGCATCGGCGGGCTCGAACCCATCCCGATGCTGGCGGATCTGCTGGCCGCGTGGCCGCACACCCGGGTGAACATCGACGTCAAGGCCGAGCACTCCGTCGGCCCGACCATCGACGCGATCCGGCACACCGCCTCCGTCGACCGGGTCTGCGTGGGGGCTTTCTCGGGCGCGCGGATCGCAGCTGTGCGCCGGATCCTGGGCGTGCGGCTGTGCACCTCACTCGGCCCCCGCGATGCGATGGCCCTCAAGTTCTCCTCCCTGCGACGCGCGCCGCAGCGCCCGGGGTTGGCGCAGTGTGCACAGGTACCGGCTCGGGTCGGCCGGTGGCCGTTCGTCGATCGGCGTTACGTCGATGCTGTGCACGCCCTCGGGTTGCAGGTGCATGCGTGGACGGTTAACGATCGCGCCGAGATGATCCGCCTCCTCGATCTCGGCGCGGACGGCGTGATGACCGATGCCGCCGACGTGCTGCGCGATGTACTCGCCGAACGCGGGCAGTGGCCGGCCACCATCGGTGAGCCCTAGTGGACGACGTCCGCGACGGGAATCAGGTCGAGGACACCCGGCAGCGACGCGGGTGGTACCTCTACGGCTGGGCCAGCCACGCCTTCCCGACGATCGTCACGACCGTCTTCATGTCGCGCTACCTCACCTCGGTGGCCGAGCACGCGGTCGGCAAGCACGGCCGGGTGCACGTGCTCGGGGTGCCGATCGCGCCCGGCAGCCTGTTCGCGTACACCGTCTCGGCCGCGACGGTGCTGTGCGTAGTGCTCATGCCGATCGTCGGGGCCATCGCCGACCGCACCGGGCGCAAGCGCGACATCATGGTCGGCGCCGGGTGGTTCGGCGCCGCCGCGTGCATGGCCATGGTGCTCGTGACCGGCACGAACTGGCAGCTGGGTGCAGCGCTGTATGCACTGGCATTCATCGGCTACAGCTGCTCCATCGTCGTCAGCTACTCGCTGCTCGTAGACCTTTCCGGCCACGACGACCGCGATCGGGCCTCTTCGGTCGGCTGGGCGATCGCCTATGTCGGCGGGGGGATGCTGCTCGCCGCCGACTTCGTGCTGAGCCTGTTCGTGGGCAAGGAGACGCTGGCGCGGATCGCGCTGTGCACCGCGGGGCTGTGGTGGGTGCTGTTCAGTATCCCGGTCCGGCGGCGTCTGCCGGCCAGGATCGGGGTCGGCAGCGGTCTGTATCCGCCGGCGCAGGGCTCGGTGATCTCCGCGGGCTTCCGGCAGCTCGGCGAGACGATCCGGCACCTGCGCGCGTACCCGCTGACCCTCGCCTTCCTCGGTGCGTTCCTCGTCTACAACGACGGCATCCAGACCGTGACAACAGTGGCCGCGCAGTACGGCGACAAGGAGCTCCAGCTCTCGGACACCGTGCTGTTGCTGGGCATCCTGTTGGTGCAGTTCGTGGCCTACCTCGGCGCCGTGTGGCTGGGGCGCCTGGCCGAGCACTTCGGCGCCAAGCGAGTGGTACTCGGCTCGCTCGTGGTGTGGCTGATCGCGGTCGGGATCGCGTACCGCCTCAGCGTCGGCGTGGCGTGGCAGTTCTTCGCGCTGGCCGCGTTGATCGCGATCGTGCTCGGCGGCAGCCAGGCGCTGTCGCGCTCGATGTTCTCGCGGATGATCCCGGCGGGCGCAGAGGCGCAGTACTTCGGCTTCTACGAGATCAGCGACTCCGGCACGAGCTGGCTTGGGCCACTGGTCTTCGGCCTGGCCTACCAGAACACCGGCAACTACCGCAGCGCGCTCGGCTCGCTCGTCGTCTTCTTCGTCGTAGGTTTCGCCCTCCTGTACCTGGTGCCGGTGCGCCGGGCGATCGAGGCCGCGGGGAACGTCGCGCCGGCGAAGGTCTGAGAGCCGACGTCAGAGTCGGTCGCTCTCGAACGGCAGCGGTACGGGCGTGAGCGACACGCTCCCCGCGCGCGCGGACGTGATGCGCCGTCGGTGGTGCTGCCTGCACAGGACCTCGTAGCCGACCCGCTCGTCCGCCTCGGGCGCGGTGTCGCCGACCACGATGACGTCGCCTTCGGTCACCATCTCGCCGTCGACGGTGCGTGCGTTGTGCGTGGCGCGCCGGCCGCACCAGCACAGCGATTCGACCTGGAGGACGTGCGTGCGATCGGCCAGCTCGACCAGCCGCGCCGAGCCCTCGAACAGCCGGGCCCGGAAGTCGGTGAGGATGCCGAAGCAGAAGACGTCGATGCCGAGGTCGTCGGCGACGGCGGCCAACTGCTCGACCTGCGCGGGTGTGTAGAACTGCGCCTCGTCGCAGATCAGGTAGTCGACCCGAAGCCCCTGCCGGGTCAGCCGGTCGACCACGTACTTCCGGAAGTCCATGGACCCGTCCACCTCGACCGCGCCCTGCGCCAGCCCGAGCCGGGACGAGATCACCGCGGAACCGGCCCGGTCGTGCGAGGTGAACAAGATGCCGACGCGCCCGCGGACGGCATGGTTGTGGTTGGTCTGGAGCGCGAGCGTCGACTTTCCGGCGTCCATCGTGCCGGTGTAGAAGTGCAGCTCACCCACGGCAGGGCCGTCGTGTGGCCGCCGCCGCCCACATACCGACGCCGGCGGACGCGGCTGCTGCCCCCACCATGGCGACCGCTCCGAAGCCACCCGCTTTGCGCGCACGCAGCGCGGCGGCCAGTACAGCGGCGTCCACCGCGTCGCAGAACGCGCCGGCCAGCAGCCAGCCGGACCCGGATCGGCCGCGGGATACCGTCGCGAGCGTTCCGGCGCCCACCGCCGCGTCACGTGCCGCGGTCATCCGGGCCAGCCAGGTGACCCGACCGGCGGTCGCGGTATCCATGCCCATCAGCCGCAGTGAAGTGGCCGGCGCGGCGAAGAACGTGCCACCGACCGCCAGGCGCAGCGCACCCAGCGCCACGCCGGCCGAATCAGCCGAGGGCAGACCGCTCATGCGGCGCCCGTTTCCGGCCGATGAGGGAGATGACTCCGCGGACGCAGCTGCCGCATCGCGGCGCCGGAACGGTCGAGGCACGGGGCTGGCTCCTCTCCCGAAAAGGGGCTGGTCGACGAGGTTCGGCCTGGCACCGGCCTGAGATGCGCAGGGGTGTCCGAGGTTATCGGTTGGACCATCAGGGAATCATCAGTGCGCCCGACTCGTTGTTCAGGGTGCAATCATCTAGCAGTTATTCGTCCAGGAAGGTGCCCACCATGGCAGATCGGACACTGCGGGGCAGTCGGCTGGGCGCGGTCAGCTACGAGACCGAGTACGGCGCGGAACCGGCCCCGCGCAACATCGCGGCGTACCGCTGCCCGCGCGGACACGAGTTCAGTGTCCCCTTCTCCGAAGAGGCGGAGATCCCGACCAGCTGGGAGTGCCGTCTGGACGGAACGAGCGCGCTGCTGGTCGACGGCCCGGCGCCGGAGGCCAAGAAGGTCAAGCCGCCGCGCACCCACTGGGACATGCTCATGGAGCGCCGCAGCATCGCCGACCTGGAAGAGGTCCTGGCGGAGCGGCTGGACGTCCTGCGCGCCCGCCGCGGCCAGAAGTCGGCTTAAGAAGCCGCACCGCCTCGCTTTCGCACTGTCGAGCGCACCTGCTGGGTGCGGTGGGCAGCGCCCCACTCGGTGACCCGCCAGAGTGCCTCGCGCACGATGGAGGCGCTCATCTTGCTCTCCCCCCGCTCGCGATCGGCGAACGTGATCGGAACCTCGGTCACCCGGTAGCCGCCCTTCAGCGCCCGCCACGCCAGATCGATCTGGAAGCAGTACCCCTCCGACGCCACCGCGGCGTAGTCGATGCCCTCGAGCACCTCCCGCTTGTAGGCGCGATAGCCGCCGGTGGCGTCGTGCAGTTCCAGGCCGAGCGCGAGCCGGGTGTACAGGTTCGCGCCGCGGGACAGGAACTCCCGCCGCCACGGCCAGTTGACCACCGTCCCGCCGCGGACCCACCGCGACCCCAGCACCAGATCCGCGGATCCCAGCGCCGCGAGGAGCCGCGGCAACTGCTCCGGTGCATGCGAGCCGTCGGCGTCCATCTCGACGAACACGTCGTAGTCGGCGTCCAGCCCCCAGTCGAAACCGGCGATGTACGCCGCCCCGAGGCCGGCCTTCGCGGTCCGGTGCAGCACGTGGACCCGAGCGTCGGCCTCGGCAAGCGTGTCCGCGATCTTGCCGGTGCCGTCCGGGCTGCCGTCGTCGACGACGAGGACGTGCCCTCCCGGCAGGGCGGCGAACAGCCGCTCGACGATCGGCTCGAGGTTGTCCCGCTCGTTGTAGGTGGGGACGATGACGAGCACGCGCGGGTCGGCATCACTGGGCGTGGTCACGTGGTCACCATCTCCTGGGGCTCAACGGGCAGTTGCGTGGACGGCTGGCGCTTCGGCCAGGCCGAGAACAGGATCGCGACGACGGCGAGTGCCGCCAGGACGTACTCCGGGACGGCGCCGACCCGCATGGCCACCGTCTGCTCCGCGCGCAGCGGTATGGCGGCGCTCAGGATGTCGGGCGTGAACAGCGCGCCCGAGCGCTGCGCGATGCTGCCGTCCGGGTTCACGATGGCCGACACACCGGTGGTGGCCACCTGCAGCACGGTGCGGCCGGTCTCCACCGCCCGCAGCTGGCTCATCGCGAGCTGCTGGTAGGTCTCGGCGGTGTGGCCGAACGTGGCGTTGTTGGTCTGGACGACGAGGACCTGCGCGCCGGCCCGTACCGACGAGCGCACCAACCCGTCGTAGGCGACCTCGAAGCAGATCACGTCGCCGATCGGCGCGGGGCCTCCGGTGAGGAGCCCGTTGCCCTTCCCGCCGACCATGTCCTGGGACACCAGCTTCGCGTCCGAGCTGACCCACTCGGCGATGCTGCGCAGCGGGATGTACTCGCCGAACGGGACCGGGTGCCGCTTGATGTACTGCGCGCCGGGTCCGGTCGTCGGCGACCACAGGATGCCGGCGTTGCGGCGGTGGTTGGCCCCGGGGCCTTGCAGGATCGTCCCGACAAGGACAGGCACGCCGATCGCCTTCACGGTCGCGTCGATGTCGCGGTAGGCAGTCGTGTCCTGGAACGGGTCGACGTCGGACGCATCCTCCGGCCACAGGACCAGATCCGGCCGGGGGGCCGTTCCGGCGCGAACCTCGGCAGCGAGCTTCATCGTCTGCGCGATGTGGTTGTCGAGTACCTGCCGGGCGCGGTCCTCGAAGACCAAGCCACGGTCGGGCACGCTCCCCTGGATCAGCGCGACGGACAACCGCTTGGTGCTCGAGGCCGCAGACGGGTCGAGTAGCGGGCCGAGGGCGAATCCGGCGAGCACTACCGCGAGGAGCACCCCGGCGGCGGCCATCGTCCGCACATCGCTAGGTGGGCGGAGTAGGCGGAGCGGGCGGAGCGCGCTGAGCGGCAGCGCCACGGCGGCGGCTGCTCCCCCGGCGAGCGCGACGGCGAACGTCACGAACGGCGCGCCGCCGAGCGCGGCGAACCAGCGCAGCGGCGACTCGGCCTGGCTGAAGGCGAGGCGCCCCCACGGGAAGCCGCCGAATGGCAACCGGTCGCGCAGCGCTTCCTGGAGTACCCACGCCGTGGCGATCCAGAGGGCAGCGCCGGGCAGCCGCTGCACGACTGGCAGCACCGCGCCCAGTCCGGCGAGGAACGCGGCCTCGGCGACGGCCAGCAGCAGCCACGGCACCGGACCGACGTAGACGCCGGTCCAGTGCAGCAGGGGCACGAAGAACGCCAGACCGTAGAGCAACCCGAGCCAGGCGCCGGTACGGCTACGACGGCCGTCGACGGCCACCGACAGCAGCGCCACGCTGAGGACGGCGAGCGGCCAGATGCCGGTGCGCGGGAACGCCAGCGCGCCGAGCAGGCCGCCGGCGAGCGCGAGCAGCGCGGCCCACCGTCGCCGGAACAGCGCGGGGCTGCGAACAGGCCCGTCGGCTCGGCGTGGCAGCATCAGGACAGTATCCCGGACCCCGCGCCCTACCGACCCGCCGTTCTCAGCCACTCAGGTCGGCGGCGAAGATCGTGCGCCCGCGCAGCACCGTGCGCAGGCAGGTGGGCAACGCAGCGCCGGGCGCAAGGTCGGGCAGCCCTGGCACGGCGGCCCGGGGGTCGGTGCTCCATCGCGAGAGCCGATCGTCAGGCGCGTCCACCGCGAGCTCCCCCGCGCGCCACACGGCGAAGGTGGCGGGCGCACCGGGCGTCAGTACCCCCTCGCCGTCGCGCCGCGCCGCGCGCCATCCGGCTCGGGTGTGCGCGGTGAACGCCGAGCGGGGGCTGATGGCGGCTGCCGGGTCGGACGGGTAGGCGGCGGCGCGCACCGCAGCCCATGGCGCCAGGGGGGTCACCGGCGCATCGGAGCCGAAGGCCAGCGGTACGCCCGCGGCCGCCAGCTCGGCGAACCGGTTGAGCCGCGCGGCCCGATCGGCGCCCAGCCGCGCCTGGTACATCCCCGCCGCGCCGCCCCAGGCGGCATCGAACGCCGGCTGCATCGAGGCGAGCAGCCCCGACCCGGCGAGGCGCTGCGGGTCGCGGACCAGCTCGGCGTGCTCGAGGCGATGTCCGGCGCCGCCGGTGCGCCCGAGCCGCTCGCCGGCTTGGTCCACCGCGTCGAGCACCTGGTCGATCGCCGCGTCGCCGATCGCGTGAAAGCCGGCCTGCAGCCCCGCCCCGGTGCAGCGCACGATGTGCTCGGCCAGGTCCGCGGTCTGGAACCGAAGCGTGCCGCTGGTGTCCGGACGGTCGGCGTACGGCTCGCGGAGGGCGGCGGTGTGCGAGCCCAGCGAGCCGTCGCAGAACAGGTCGCCGCCGGCCCCTACGGCCCCCAGCTCGCGGGCCGCCTCGATCCCGAACAGCTCGCCCCAGTACCCGATCACCTCCGGCAGCGACTCGTCCCCCGCCAGCCGGAGCAGTCCGGCCAGGTCGTCCTCGCCCGAGATGGACGGCCCGGCCATCTCGTGGACGCACGCGATGCCCAGCGAGGCGGCGTGGCGCAGCGTGGCCCGCTGCGCGTCGCGCACCTGTCCGGCGGTGAGGGCCGCGTGCGCCACGGTGCGGGCGGCGTCGTGAGCGTCGCCGCCCAGCCAGCCATCCGCGCGGTAGCCGGTCAGCCCGGCCAGCGCGGGCACCGCCCCGGCCAACGTCGAGGAGACCACGGCGGAGTGGACGTCCACGCGGGACAGGTACACCGAGCCGCCGTAGGCGGCGCGATCCAGCTCGGCAGCTGTGGGTGGGCGCTGCTCCGGCCAGGCCGTCTCGTCCCAGCCGACGCCCAGGATCGGGCGGCCGCGGCCGGCTCGGGCGGCCCGCTCAACCGCGTCGAGCGCCTCGCGCAAGGACGCGGCGCCGCTGAGGTCGAGGCCGGTCAGCGCCAGCCCGGCGGAGGTGGCGTGCACGTGCGCATCGACGAACGCGGGCGTGACGAGGGCCCCGTCGAGGTCGACGACATCGGCCCCCTCGTACTGCCCGATACCGTCGTCCTGCCCGATCCAGGCGAGCACGCCGTCCTCGACGAGCAGCGCCGTCGGCTCCCACGAGGTGGGGCTGTAGACCCGGCCGTTGCGGTAGAGGGTGCGCACGACGCAGAGTCTGCCAGCGGCGGGCGGTAACGTTTACGGATCCTGGCGGGTACGGGGCCGGGCGGGTAGGGGGCCCGGCGAACAGGGGGCCAGGCGGGCAGGGATGAGGCGAGCATGGTCGCGAGCATCGAAGACGTCGCACGCCGGGCCGGCGTGTCGATCGCCACGGTCTCGCGCGCGCTCCGCGGACTGCCGGATGTCGCCGCCGCGACCCGCGACCGGGTGTTCGCCGCCGCCAACGAGCTGAACTATGTCGCCTCGCCGTTCGC
>JAVHVL010000312.1:0-4207 GCA_032160565.1 Pseudonocardiales bacterium
CCGATGCCCGGCGAGGGGGCCAGGCCGGCGATCGAGGCGACGTTCACGATGGCGCCGCCGCCGTCGTCGTCACCCAGCCCGGCCGCCAGCGCCTGGCGCGTCCAGGCCAGGGCGGACAGCACGTTGACGTCCATGATCTTGCGGGCGACCGACTCGTCCAACTCGGTGAGGCGGCCATAGGCCGGGTTGATGCCGGTGTTGTTCACGAGCACGTCGAGGCGGCCGAACTCGCCGACCACCGCCGACACCGCGTCGGCGCGGTGCTCCGCGTCGTCGGCCCGCCCCACGACAGCGATCGCCTTCGACGGGCCGCCGAGCTGTTCGACCGCCGCCGCCAGCGCGTCAGGCTTGCGGGCGGTTATGCAGACGCGCGCCCCCTCCGCGACCAGCCGCTCGGCGGTCGCCAACCCGATACCGCGGCTGGCGCCGGTGACGAGCGCGACCTTCCCCGCGAAGCGGTGTCCGTGATCGGGCGTTGTCATGAGCCGGACCCTAGCGGGCGGCGCGCAAGATCCCGACGACGCGGTCCGGGTGCCGGCTGCTGACGACCCAGTACGGCGCCGGATCGTCGGGATCGTCCAGCCACAGCTGTACGCCGGGGCCGATCCAAGGCCGGATCGACACGAACGCCGCGGGGTCGCCCTCCCTGCCGACCACCAGCCGCAGCGTCGCCGCGTCCAGGGCAACGGCACCGCTCACGTACTCGAGGGGCAGGTGGGCGCCCCGGATGCGCAGCTCACCGTCGCTGATCTCCAGCGAGCTGTGCCCGAGCCACCACACGATCACGATCGAGAGCGGGACGAGCGTGCCGAACGGGATCCAGTCGGTGAGCCGGAGCGCCGCCACGTGGAATTCCGCGGCGAGCAGGGACGCGACTGCAACGGCGACGAGATACCACCACCACGGTGTACGCAACGTCTCGCGGTATGCGGCGGTGGTGGCGCCAGAGTTCGGGGGAGTCTGACTGCGGCGCACGCCGTCGAGGGTAGCGTTCGGCGCTGTGACGACCGACCGTGCGCCAGGTAAGCAGCCGCTGGAGGTGCTGGTCCAGCGCCTCGACCCGGAGCTTCCACTGCCCCTGTACGCCCTCCCCGGCGACGCCGGCGCGGACATCGTGGCGGCGCAGGATGTGACGCTGCCGCCAGGTGGTCGTGCCGTGCTACCGACCGGCCTGGCGATCGCGCTGCCCGAGGGCTACGCGGCATTCGTGCACCCGCGCTCCGGGCTCGCCGCGCGTGCCGGGCTCGGGCTCGTCAACGCGCCCGGCACGATCGACTCGGGATACCGCGGCGAGATCAAGGTGATCGTCATCAACCATGATCGGTCGAGCGATCTGGAGCTGCGGCGCGGCGAGCGTATTGCCCAGCTGGTCTTCCAGCGGGTCGAGCGGGCCGCCTTCGTCGAGGTCGGTGTGCTGCCGTCCTCCGCGCGAGCGGACGGCGGCCACGGCTCGACGGGCGGGGCCGCGGCACTGGCGGCGAGCGGAAACGGATCAGTCAGCGGCCAGGGAGAGGATCAGTAGTGGCGTCGCGACGCAAGGAGAAGCGCACGGAGCGGTCGAAGCTGGACGCGACGCCGCCTTGGGACACCCGCATCCGCGACGAGCCCGCGCCGACGGAGGGGCCGTACGACGAGCGGGACGCTCCTCAGGACGACGTGGCGCGGGTCGACCTCGGCGCGCTGCGCGTTCCGGTCGCCCCGGGAGTCGACGTGCGCCTGGAGATGAACGAGGCACAGCAGGTCATCGCGGTGACGCTGGCGGGCGCGGACGGCACGATGCAGCTCGGTGTGTTCGCCGCGCCGCGCAACGAGGGCATCTGGGACGAGGTCCGTGCCGAGATCGCCTCCTCCATGACCGCCCAGCGCGGTGGCGCGCGAGAGCGGCCGGACGGTCCGTTCGGCGTGGAGCTGACCGGCAAGGTGCCCGGTGACGGCGGCGCGTTGGTGCCGGTGCGCTTCATCGGCGTCGACGGCCCCCGCTGGTTCCTGCGCGCCATGCTCGTCGGTGCGGTGGCCACGGAGGCCACGAAGGCGGGGCGGTTCGAGAAGGCGCTGCGCCAGGTGATCGTCGTGCGGGGCAGCGAGCCGCTGCCGGTCCGCGACCCGGTGCCGCTGCAGCTGCCCAAGGAGCTGGTCACCGACCAGGCCGAGGAGGCCGACGCCGGCGAGGGTTGAGCCGACTGGCGCCTGCTCGGCCGCTCACCGGTCGCGCCTCCACGCGGCTACCCTGAAGGCGTGGGTCAACGTCCGTCATTGATGCGTCGCCTTACTGCGAGCACGAATCTGCTCGATGCGGCTGAGCTGCGCTCGGAGGTCGAGCGGCTCTCGTGCTGCCCGCTGGGCGAGCTGAACCGCGGCGAGGTGGTCACGGTGACGGGTCGGATTCGCTCCGTCGTCTACACGCCGAAGGAGACGGTCCCCACCTTGGAAGCCGACCTGTTCGACGGATCGGCCACGATTGCGCTGGTGTGGCTCGGGCGGCGGCGAATCTCCGGTATCGAGCCGGGCCGCCGGATCGTCGCCCGCGGGCGGGTCGGTGTGCACAACGGCCGGTTGGCCATCTACAACCCCTGGTACCAGTTGCAGGCCGTCGAGATGGTCTCAGCCAAATGAGCGACGCCGGCGAGCGAGTCGACGCCGAGAGCGCCGAGAGCGAGCGCCGCATCGATCTGCGCGAGACGTACCGCCAACAGATGCTGGCGAGCATCGGTGGGTTCTCGGGCTCGATCATCGCCGCGATCCCGCCGGTCGTGTTCGTCATCGTCAACGCGATCACCGGGTTGCGCGCGGCAGTGCTCTCCGCCATCGGCACAGCGCTACTGCTCACGGCATACCGGCTGGTGCGCCGCCAGTCGATCCAACAGGCGGTGGCCGGGCTGTTCGGGGTCGTCATCGCCGCCCTGATCGCCGCGCGCACCGGGCAGGCACGCGGCTACTTCCTGCTCGGTATCTGGAGCAGCTTCCTCTACGGCGGCGTCTTCGCCGTCTCGGCTGCCGTCCGGCGGCCGCTGGTCGGCCTGCTCTGGGAGTTCCTGGATCCCACGCCCGGCGACGGGGATGTCCCGTGGTACCGCCGGGCGCCGCTACTGCGTGCCTACCTGCTCGCCACCCTTGCCGGCACCGTGGTGTTCCTGGCTCGCGGCGTGGTGCAGCTGACGTTGTTCCAGCACAACGCCACGGGCTGGTTGGCGTTCGCCCGCATCGCAATGGGATTCCCGCTCTGGATCCTCGCGGTCGCGTTCGGTTACTGGGCGGTGACGCGGGCCCGGAGGCAGCTGGCCGCCACCACAGACCCGGATACCGCCTGAGTCTCAGTCGGCCAGCACGGACTTGCGGATCGCCGACTCCGCCTCGGGGCGGGCAACGAACAGCAGCTCGTCGGCGGGCTCCAACGGCTCCTCGGGCGACGGCGTGATCACCCGGTTGCCCCGCACTATCGCGACGAGCGCGACATCCTTCGGAAGGTCGAGGTCGCGCACGGCACGGCCGGCGCACAGCGCGGTCTCGGGGAGGGTGACCTCCACGAGGTTCGCCTGCCCCTCCCGGATGCCGAACAGCCGCACGACGTCGCCGACCTCCACGGCCTCCTCCACCAGTGCGGCAAGTACGCGTGGCGTGGACACCGCGACGTCCACCCCCCACGCCTCGGTGAACAGCCATTCGTTGGCCGGGTGGTTGATGCGGGCGACGACGCGGCGCACCGAGAATTCGGTCTTCGCCAGCAAGGACACCACGAGGTTGACCTTGTCGTCGCCGGTGGCACCGATGACGACCTCGTACTCCTCGAGGCTGGCGTTTTCGAGATTCGCGACCTCGCAGGCGTCGCCCAGCAGCCAGTTCGCACCGCGGATGCGGTCCGGCTCCACCTTCGCGGGGTCCTTGTCGATGAGCAGCACCTCGTGCTCGTTCGCGATGAGCTCGCGGGCGATGGAGCGCCCCACCGAGCCGGCGCCGGCGATGGCCACCTTCATGAGGGGGCTCCTTCCGGCGGGCGTGCGGCCAGGTCGCGGACCAGCGGCGCCTGCACGTCCGTGACGAGTACGTGCAGGCTGTCGCCGGACTGGATGAGTGTGGAGGCGACGGGGAGCTCGCCGATACCGAACCGGGTGACGAGGGCGACGCGGGCACCGGTGGCCGCCTCGAACTCGGTGAGAGAGTGCCCGACCCACCCCTCGTGCGGCGTGACGTGCAACATCGCCACCGTCCC
>JAVHVL010000383.1:0-6516 GCA_032160565.1 Pseudonocardiales bacterium
CTAGGAGGCACCTATGCTCATGTCGCTCACGCGACGTGGCTTCGGCGCCACTGTGAAACGGTGGGCGTTCTGGCCGCTGCTCGCGCTGTTCTGTGTCCTGGTCGTCGGCCATGCACTGAACCCCGACCAGTTCACGTGGTACCCCGGGGTGATCGGCTTGGCGGTGTCCGTCCCGATCGCCATCTACATCGACCGCCGACGGCAGCGTCGCCGGGCGTAACCCGCAACCGACACACCCCCTGCTTCCCTTCGGGGTGGGAGGGGGCGCCCTTTTGTGCCCTGAGCCCGTCCTTGACAAGGTGAGGGAAAGTGATCGCCGACCCACGGCAAAACGGCCTGGCGATCTCGGCTGCGGCGGTGCCCTGGCTGGGCATCGCCGGTGCGGGCATCTCGATAGATCAGTGCCTGCCGGATGGGCTGACGGACGATGAGCCGTAGCCCCACCTCACATGCAACCGCCTCCGTTGCTGCGCGTTTCCCTCAATCCGCCGGCTCCGGAGCCTCGACCCCAGCCTGCTCAGCCGTAGCTACGTCCGCGAGCGGCATCCGCAGCGCCCGGATCGTCGTGTTGAGAAACGCCACCAGCGGCACGGCGATGAGCGCGCCGGGAATCCCGGCGAGGATCGTGCCGGTCAGCACGGACAGCGCGATTGCGAGGGGATGCACGTTGACGCTTCGGCTCATGATCACCGGCTGTAGCAGGTGCGCCTCGAGCTGCACCAGGACGACGATCGACACCGCCACCACGATCGCCGCACCGACCCCGTGCTCGAGCGCAGCGACCGCGACACAGAGCGCACCGGTGACCGTCAGACCGATGAGGGGGACGAAGGAGCCGAGGAAGATCAGCACGCTGAGCGCCGCGGCGAGCGGAATGCGCAGGATCAGCAGCAGGAAGAAGATCGAGATGCCGTGGAACAGCGCGATGAGCAGCTGCCCGCGCATGTAGCCGCCGAACGTCCCCCAGCCGGCCCGCCCGGCCAAGTCGAGCCGCCGATGCGCGCGTGCCGGGAACAGGCGCACGACCCAGCTCCACACCTCGTCGCCGTCGCGCAGCAGGAAGAACGTCGACAGCAGGATGAGCAGGAGCGCACCGAGCCCCTCGACCACGGTCCGGACCGTCGCGATAGCGCCGCTGATCAGCTGCCCCTGGTGCGACTTGATCGTGTTGGTGATGTTCGTCGACAGCTTGTCGAGGTCGGTGGACTTCACGTGCAGCGGGCCGGTGCGCAGCCAGTCCTTCGTCCGTTCCACGAAGGTGGTGAGCTGGTCGCCGAGCTGCGCGGAGTGGGTGGCGATCTGCCAGGTGACGAACCAGCCGATGCCTGCGAGCGCCGCCACGCCGACCAGCAGTGCGAGCGCGGCCGGCAGCGACTTCGGCCCCGGCAGGATCGAGCGGAGTCGCTGCTCCAGCGGGTGCAGCACAGCGGTGAGGAACAGCGCGAGTACGAACGAGAACGCCACCAGCTCGATGCGAGTGAACATCCTCGCCAGCACGTACAGCCCGATGCCGATGATCAGCAGCCGCCAGCTCCATGCGGCGGCCACCCGGACCTGCCAGGTCACCGCCTCCGCTGCGTCGTGATGGGCATCCGACAGCACCGGTGTGGTCGGCTGTGGCGGGTGCTCCTCGGTACTCACTCACGTCCTCCCATGGGTAGGCAGGGACGCGCGGTCGCGACGGTCGGCTCGCTCACGGACGCATCCTGACGTTCGAGTGGCTTTGCACGACGATATCGACTCGGACAGGTTCGTTCGCGCCGTTCAGCCCTGGGGCGCACCGGAGATCTGGACGGCCGCACGTAGTACGGCCGTGGCCAGCACGCCGGCGGTGCCGTCGGCCAGCGTCGTCCCGAGATTCAGGATCGGCTGCTGACCCAGCCGGGTGAGTGCGATGGCGTGTGCCGGATGCGTCGACAGGTCGGCGGCACGCCACCACCGGACCGCCCGGGGCTGCGCCTCGTAGGCGACCAGCGCCGCGACGGTGGCGAACAGCCCGTCCAGCAGTACCGGGGTGCGACGGGTCGCCGCGCGGAGCACGAAGCCGGTTGCCGCCGCGAGTTCCGGAGTGCCCGCAGCGGCGAGCAGCTCCGCCGGGCTGCCCCGCAGCGCGTATGCACGCCGCCGCCCGTCGCGCACAGCCGCCGTCTGTGCCATCCACGCGTCGGGCGCCATCGTCCTGGGCAGCACCTTCACCGGTTCGGTGTTGGTGAGCACGGAGACGAGCACCGCCGCCTCGGTACCCGCGGCCGGCAGGGCCGCGATCAGCAGGTCGGCGCCGCCGTCGATCTCCTCGTCGGCTAGCGCGATCCCCGCCGCGATCGCCTCGGCCGTGCTTTCCGGCAGCGATCCCGCGCAGCGGACCGTCGCCGCCGCGAGCCCGGTCACGTCGGGGCTGCATCCCGCGCCGTGGAACGCGACCACCCGAACCCGCCTGAAGTCGCGGGGCGGATCGCTGCCCTGCACGCCGGCAAGCCACTCGGCGTGCTCGTCGAGGGCGCCCTGGTCGGCGTCCGTGGCGCGACGGGCCCGCAGGGATGCCGCCGCCTCGTTGTCCGGCCACTCGACATCGGCGCCGATCTCGACCAGGTCGGTCACGGAGCATCGGGTGTGTGTCGAGCGCGCATGCCGGCCAGTATGCCCAAGCGCCCGTCGGGAGGCGGAGCGCCGGTGCCGCTAGGGTCGGCGCAACGGGGACGGAAAGGGCTACCGATGAGCTGGACGTGGCGGCTGGAAGCGGCCGACGGCACGGTGTTGAACGGACCGGCCGTGCCTGCGCACCCCAACCAGTCCGACGCCGAGAGTTGGTTGGGCGAGCAATGGCGTGAGCTGGTGGAGGCGGGCGTCGCGCAGGTGACCCTGCTCGTGGACGGAGCCGTGGTCTACGGCCCGATGTCCCTGGCCCCGGGCTGAGCTTGAGCCTGAGCCGAGGACTGCGCCTGGGTCGACTTCCTGCCCGAGCCGGCTAGATCTTGTCGCCGATCGACACCTGCGGCGCCGGCAGCCGCCATCGGCGCGGCAGGTACGCACGGCTGCCCGCGTAGAACCCGATGCTCATCGGGCTGCCCTCCGCGCTGCCCAACCGCTCCGCGGCCAGCTTGCGGATCTTGCGCCCGGCGAGGTTCCACTCGACGATCAGCAGCAGGAACACGCCGATTACGGCGAACTGCACATAAGGGATCAGGTAGCTGACGATCATCAGGGGAAACAGCAGCAGCAGGAAGTTGCTGAACATCCGTCGCGAATCGACGTAGTCACGCGCCAGCTTGCGCGTCGGCCCCTGGTCACGCTTGGGCAGGAACGCGGGGTCGCCCGCTCGCAGGGCCTCGCGGCGCTGTTGCACCGTCATGTTGGCCGACGGCGTCTTGCCCGCCTGTCGCGCCGCGCGTGTCTGCTGCTTCTGCCGCGCGTAGGCCTCCTTGCGCGTCTTGGGGGCGCGCACCGGCCCGCGCTGCACCGTCGATTCGCGGCGCTTGGGTGTGGGTCGCCCCTTGCCGGACGCTGTTCCGGCCTCGGTGGGCTCGGCCACGACGTCGGCGGAGGGTTCGGGGTTACGGCGGGGCAGCAGCTTCACGTCATGAGGGTATGCGGTACTCAGTCCGCGACGGGCATCGCCTGCGGCAGCGCGAGCATCCGGTCCAGCGCCAGGCGCGCGTTCGCAGCCATCGTCGGATCCACCGAGATTCGGTTGACGACCTCGCCGCGGGCGAGCGACTCGAGGGAGTGCACCAGGTGCGGCAGGTCGATCCGGTTCATCGTCGAGCAGTAGCAGACCGTCTTCTCCAGGAAGACGATCTGCTTGTCCGGGTGCTGTGCCGCCAGCCGCCGCACCAGGTTCAGCTCGGTGCCGATGGCCCACGACGAACCCGGCTCGGCCGCGGCGAGGGTGTCGATGATGAACTCCGTGGAGCCGACGAGGTCGGCGGCCAGGACGACCTCGTGCCGGCACTCCGGGTGCACCAGGATGTTGACGCCCGGCACGCGGGCGCGCACGTCCGCGACGTTCTCCTCGGTGAACCGGCCATGGACCGAGCAGTGGCCGCGCCACAGGATCATCTTCGCGTCCCGCAGCTGCTGGGTGGTGAGCCCGCCGCCCGGCTTGTGCGGGTTGAACACCACGCATTCCTCGAGGGGGATGCCCAGCTGCAGCACCGCGGTATTGCGGCCCAGGTGCTCGTCGGGCAGGAACAGCACCTTCTGCCCCTGCTCGAAGGCCCAGGTGAGCGCGCGCTCGGCGTTGGACGACGTGCACACCGTGCCGCCGTGCTCGCCGGTGAATCCCTTGATGGCCGCCGAGGAGTTCATGTAGGTGACCGGCACGGTCGCGTCGGCGACGCCGGCCCCCGTGAGCACATCCCAGGCCTCGACGACCTGCTGGTACGTGGCCATGTCGGCCATCGAGCAGCCCGCGGCCAGATCGGGGAGCACGACGCGCTGGCCGGCGGACGTGAGGATGTCGGCCGATTCGGCCATGAAGTGCACGCCGCAGAACACGATGTACTCCGCGTCCGGCCGGGCCGCGGCCTCGCGGGCGAGCTTGAAGGAGTCGCCGGTGACGTCGGCGAACTGGATGACCTCGTCGCGCTGGTAATGGTGACCCAGGACGAAGACCCGGCTGCCGAGGGCTGCCTTGGCGGCTGCCGCGCGAGCGACCAGGGACGGGTCGGATGCCGCCGGCAGCTCGCCGGGGCAGTCCACGCCGCGCTCGGAGTCCGGGTCCGTGCCCCGGCCGAGCAGGAGCAGCGCGAGCGGTGTCGCTGCGGGTTCGGTGAACGTCACGCCACGAGGGTAATCGCCGCAACAGGACCTCCGTGCCCATGCTCTGTCGCCGCGGGCGGCTACGATGGGAATACCGGCCGGGCCGTACCCGGTTGGCGCTGTTGAACGCATAGGCGAGATCACCCCGAGGAGTTCCATGACCGCCACCGACACCACCTCGATCGAGCTCACGACCGCGCCCACCGAGGCGCCGGCCAGCACGGTCGCACTGACGGACGGCGCCGCGGTGAAGGTCCGCGCCCTGCTCGACCAGGAGGGTCGCGACGACCTGCGGCTGCGCGTCGCCGTGCAGCCCGGTGGCTGCTCCGGCCTGCAGTACCAGCTCTTCTTCGACGAGCGTAGCCTGGACGGCGACGTCGAACTCGACCTCTCCGGCGTGCCGGTGGTCGTCGACCGGATGAGCGCCCCGTACCTCACCGGCGCCACCATCGACTTCACCGACACCATCGAGCAGCAGGGCTTCACCATCGACAACCCCAATGCCGGCGGCGGCTGCGCATGCGGCAACAGCTTCTGCGGCTGACGCAACACACGGTCGAGTTTCGAACGGCCGGGCCCGACGTGACGTCGGGTCCCGGCCGTTCGTTACGTCACCGGCCGCTGTGTCACAGTCCGCTGCGCCTCGGGCCGCTAGGTCAGAGGCCTCTGCAGGCTCCGCGCGAGACGATTGGGTAGCGTGCCGCTCATGCCAGTACTCGTCGCAGGGTCGATCGCCACCGACCACCTGATGCATTTCCCGGGCAAGTTCTCCGAGCAGCTGCTCGCCGAACACCTGCACAAGGTGTCGCTGTCGTTCCTCGTCGACGATCTGGTCGTCCGCCGCGGGGGAGTCGCGGCCAACATCGCCTTCGGTATGGGGCAGCTCGGCCAGTCGCCGGTGCTGATGGGGGCCGTCGGCGCGGACTTCGAGGAGTACCGCGCATGGCTGGAGCGCAACGGCGTCAACTGTGACTTCGTGCACGTGTCGCCGATCCACCACACGGCGCGCTTCGTCTGCACCACAGACGAGGAGATGTGCCAGATCGCGTCGTTCTACGCCGGCGCCATGAGCGAGGCCCGCAACATCGAGCTGGAGCCGGCCTGGCGGCAGACCGGCGCCGACCTCGTCGTGGTCAGCGCCGACGACCCGGCCGCCATGGTGCGGCACAGCACCGAGTGCCGCGAGCGTGGCTTCCGCTTCGCCGCCGACCCGTCCCAGCAGATCGCCCGGATGAGCGGCGAGGAGCTCCTCGCCCTCATCGACGGCGCGGAACTGCTGTTCACCAACGACTACGAGAAGAGCCTGCTGGAGTCCAAGACCGGGCTGTCGGAGGCAGAGGTGCTGGCGCACGTGGGTGTGCGGGTGACCACCCTCGGCTCGGCCGGTGTCGAGATCGTCGGCCGCGACCTCGAGCAGGTGCACGTGCCGGTCGCGAAGGAATACTCCAAGGCCGACCCGACGGGTGTCGGCGACGGCTTCCGCGCCGGCTTCCTCGCCGCCCGCGAGTGGGGGCTGGCCTGGCAGCGCGCCGCGGAGGTCGGCAGCCTGCTGGCCACCCTCGTCCTGGAGACGGTCGGCACGCAGGAGTACGACGTGAAGACGCCGACCTTCCTCGACCGGCTGGCCGAGTCCTACGGCGACGACTGCGCCGCCGAGGTGCAGCCGCACCTCAGCTGAGCCAGTTGGCAATCGGAGCCGCTGGGCAATCGGAGCCGCTGGGCAATCGGAGCCGCTGGGCAATCGGAGCCGCTGGGCAA
>JAVHVL010000395.1:0-2864 GCA_032160565.1 Pseudonocardiales bacterium
CCGTTGTCGGGGATGGTTGAGCCGGTCGAAACCTGGATGCCTCCGGAGACGCGGCGGGTGAAATAGCCGGTGACTTTGCCGCTGCTGCCGTTGGCTTCGAACCCGGTGACGTAGAAGCCGACCCAGCCGATGATGTCGTACTGCGCGTTCGAGCCGGGGCCGACGATGGTCTTGTAGATCGGGAAGAGCAGGACCTGGCCGACGCTCACGGACATCGCGTCGCGGACCTGAACCGAGTTGAACTTCGAGGACGGAGCCGAGTAGTACAGGCCGGGATCCATGTACTCGTCGAATCCCTGCGTGATCCAATCGGCGAGGTCGCTCGCGCCGACGCTCCCGTTATCGCTCTGGAGGAGGTCGATCAGGCCGAACGCGCCGGCAGCGTCACCCGAGCCGGGGTTATGCAGGTCGGCCAGGTCGATCTCGGTGTCACCGGGGCACGGCAGAGGATGGCACTGGAGCTTCGGGTGCAGCCAATTCACGACGATCGGAGCAACCCGCAGCGCGGCGCCGACGTTGTCGGAGCGCGCGGCTGCACCGGCTCCGACGGTCACGCTGCCGAGGCCGAAGAGCTTGCTGAAGAACCCGGGCGCCGGTGCGTTCAGATGCACCTTGATCGTGTCGTTGGTCGTGATATCACTCGAGATCGTGATCTGCGAGGGGTCGAGGTTCCCCCCGTTCTTGTTTGAGTACTCGATCGCGTACGCCTTCGCGTCGTCAGGGCTGTCGGGCAGCGCCTGCGCGCCGGCGAGCGCCGCTGCGTCGGCCTCTGCCTGCAGCTGGCGCTTTGCGTGGTACCAGCTGCCGACATCGAGCGACATCGCGCTCGCGCCGATCAGCACGGTGAGGAAGAGGATGGTCATCACTGCGGCCTGGCCGCGGCTGTCCCGTACGTTCATTCCACACGCTCCGTTGTCTTGCTGTGAAGGTCCCCGGAGGCAAGGACCCACCCGAACAGGTCGATTGCGTACGGGTAAGCCGCCTGGACCGTGACGGCTTCGCCGGGCTGCCAGCTCGAGGTGACGGTGACTTGGTCCGGGTCGATCGTGATGTCGCCGGCCGAGTTGACTACGGCCTGCGTCGCGACACCGTCCGGACCTGTTGGGTCGCTGGTCTGGCGCGAGACGGCGGCCTGGCGCGCACCGGCGCGCACCGCGTCCGTCAGATCGAGGTAGTGGTTGAAGACGATCCCGAACTGGATGACGCCGAAGAGCAGCACCGCCAGCAACGGGAGGACGAGTGCGAACTCGACCATCGTCTGGCCATCTGAATCTCGAAGTCTCTTTGGCGGCGTTTTTGTCATCTGCGGCGGTGATGGATTCGTGGGTTTTGGTGGGCCCCGGGATGTCCGGGGCCCACCAGAGGGACCTGTGGCCTAGGTGATCGAGTCAGCGATCCGTCGAATCACGGCCGTGATGTTCGTTCCGAGCAAGAGCAGTGCGGCGAGCACGAGGATCGAGATCACGGTGAGGATCACGGCGTACTCCGCCATCGTCTGTCCCTCCTCGCGGTTGTACCGGCCGAGGAGCGTCTGCACGTATGCGGCGAGCTTCAGCACCAGCTTCACCTCCCCTCAGACATGAAGGGCACGGCGTCACGCCGGTGCCGAGTGACAAAAAGAGCTGAACGACAGAGGCTTCCGTTCACGGGAGCACCGACTTCGCGATGTCAGCGAATTGGGAAGCGACGTTCGTGCCAAGCAGTGCGACCGCAAGGAAAATCGATGCGGTGATCACGGTCAGGATGACTGCGTACTCCGCCGTCGTTTGAGCGTTCTCGTCTTCGCACAGCTGCGCTGCGAACGAAGAACTATCGAGATCGAACATTGACGACTGCTTTGCCACGCTGACAAACCCCCTGATTCATTCGGCGTGGCCGCGCCGCCAATTGTTCCGTGGGCCGTTGATCGTCACTCGGTGGGTTCCTCCTATCCCCTGATCCAGTGATCCGGTGTTTCGTTCACTTGATCGAGGGACAGTGGCGCGAGCTGCGTCCCCGATACACATCGCGCAACGAGTTCCGCAGCGGCCGCGGAAGATTCAGAGCAGCGCGCCGCGGCAGATGTCTCGGCGCTCGACAAGGGAGCCGAGGCCGTGTTCAACTCACGCAAGCGACGTCAGCGGCAGGTTGTGCGCTTCGTCGAGCTCGTTGTCGCTGACGCACTGGAAGCGCCGTCAGTTGCTTTCGCAAGCGCCCAAACGCGAGCCTCTGCACCGGTAGGCCGGAAGCCGGTGCTCCGCGCCGACGGACTGGTCGTGTGCGAACGGTGCATAGTCGCCGACTCCCCGCTGCCGCGCATGCGCGGGCTGCTCGGGCGGAGAGACCTCGGCTCGGACGAGGGGGTTCTCCTCCGTCCGGCTGGCTCGATCCACACGTTCTTCATGCGATTCCCGATCGACGTGGTCTTCCTCGATCGAGACGGCCGAGTGTTGCGCGTTGCCGAATCCGTTCGACCGTGGCGCACCGCTGGTGCACGGGGTGCACGCGCCGTTCTCGAGCTGCGGGCCGGCGAGAGCGCGCGCCGCCGCATTGCCGTTGGCGACGTGCTCGAGGTCGGTGCATGAGGCGATTGTTCGCCTCAGCCGCCGCCGTTGCGGTGTGCCTGGTAGCCGCGGGCGCCGGAAGCGCGCAGCGCCCCTGCACGATCATCGGCACGCCTGGACCGGACGTGCTGTTTGGAACTGCCCACAATGACGTTATCTGCGGGCTCGGCGGAAACGACCAGATTTTCGGGATGGCCGGCAACGACGTCTTGATCGGCGGCCCCGGCGCGGATTACCTCGAAGGTGGACCGGGCAGCGACACCTACTTCGGCGGGATGGGCAACGACAGCATTCGCAGCTACGACGCGACCCCAGACATCG
>JAVHVL010000578.1:0-5288 GCA_032160565.1 Pseudonocardiales bacterium
CTCGCGGGTCGGGAAGCGCCGGTAGAGCGTGGCGTTGGCCACGCCGGCGCGGGTGGCGATCTCGTCTAGAGAGCCCTGGGTCCCCTGCTCGACGAATACCTCGAGAGCGGCTTGGACGATGGCGTCGTAGTTGCGTTGGGCATCGGCTCGAAGCGGGCGCTCGGCGACGGACATTAGGTCCGACCTCCTTGACAAGCGGGGACTGTCCCCGTATGACTGATCAGGGACCGGGGATCGTCCCCGCTTCCGCCCACTGTAGTCGTCAACCTAGTGAAAGAGGACATCATGTCCAAGACCATTGCCGTGTTCGGCGTCGGCCCGGGCATGGGCCGCTCGGTCGCCCGCCGGTTCGGCCAAGAGGGGTTCCAGGTGGCTCTGGTGGCCCGCAACCAGACACGACTCGACGCCTACACCGCGGAACTAGCCGCGGACGGCATCAACGCCACCGGATTCGCCGGCGACATCTCCAACCGCGACGCGCTGCCCGCGATGATCGAGGCGATCACCGCTCGATTCGGCCCGATCGACGTGCTGGAATACGCACCCTCCGGGCTCGACTTGCACAACGTGACGACCGCTGTCCGCGACGCAGACGCGGCATCCTTCGAGTTCCCCCTTGACCTGCTGCTGCGCACCCCGGTCACACTGATCGGCCAGGTGTTGCCGGGCATGATCCAGCGTGGCGACGGCGCGGTCCTGTTCGGGCTGCCGGTCACCGCCAGCGTCCCGGTTCCGCCCTACGGCAACCTCGCCACCGCCGCCGCCGCCGCCCGCCACTACCTGCACACCCTGTACACCGACCTGGCTGACACCGGCGTCTACGCGGGCCTGCTGCAGATCTTCGGGTCCGGTAGGCGACAGCGACGCCGGCAATTACGTCCTCGAGACCTATGGCGCGGCCAACTTGCCGGAGCCACAAAAGCCCGCCGAGCTTGCCGACGCCATTTGGGATCTCTACCTCAACCGCGACTGGTTCGAACAAGTCTTCGGAGCATGACCCCGCAAGGCCGACGGCCATGGCCGTCGGCCTCCTGAGCAGCGTCGACCCCAAAAGCAACTACCCAGCGACCAGGTTCCTGCCGTCGCTACCCCACAACACAAGGAGATTACGTTGACCGCACGGCTCGAAGGCAAGGTCGCACTCGTAACTGGAGCGACCAGCAACATTGGTAAGGGAGTGGCGATCGCGATGGCCGCGGAGGGAGCGAGCGTGGTCGTGGCCGGTCGGGACGCGGACCGCGGGGCCCAGGTGGTGAAGATCATCGAGGCCGCTGGGGGGCATGCCGCCTTCGTGGCTGCCGACCTCGACGGGTCCGCCGCGAAGTCAGCACAACTCGCCGCCGACGCGGCCGCAGCCTTCGGGCCTATCACCGTCCTGGTCAACAACGCCGGCATTTACCCACCCGACGGCACGCTCGAAACCCACGAGGACACCTTCGACCGAGTCTTCGCGGTCAACGTCAAGGCCCCGTTCTTCCTCACCGCCGCCGTTATCCCCGCAATGCTCGACGCTGGCGCAGGCGTCATCATCAACCTCGGCTCCTGGATCACTGGCCTCGCAATCCCCGCAGCGGCTGTCTACGGCGCAACGAAAGGCACCCTGGAAACCCTCACCCGCACCTGGGCTGCCGAGTTCGGCGCGCAAGGCATCCGAGTCAACGCCATCTCACCAGGAGTCGTCTTCGAAGACCTCGACGATGTCCCCGATGCCGCCTGGCCCATGATGGCCAAAACGCCCGCCGGCAAACCGGGAACCCCAGCAGACATCGCAGCCGCCGCCGTCTATCTCGCCAGCGACGAAGCAGCGTTCGTCCACGGCGCCGTCTTCGACATCGATGGGGGCCGAAGCAACGTCTTCACGACCGCCCGCTAGCTGCGTGATCATCGGCACGCCCGTCCACGACCAGCAGCCGAGTCCGGAGCTACTCGGCCACGGCCGGTCCGACCAAAAAGGTTCCACCGTCCCACACGACGACGCTCCGAATGTCGCATGTATGCCGAGCAGCCGTGCCCTGGTTTGGACCCGCGACCGATCCGTTGTGCGCCGTCGAGCCGCCGATCACCTTCGCGCGCGGCACCGGGATCGAGCGCCAGAGGACTCCGGGTTCGCTCTTGTAGCCCCAGTCGTGGGAGCTCGGAAACTGGTCGGCCTCGAGCGGGTCCTCGGGCACGTCGTTGCGTCGCCGCGTAGTCCGGTCCCGCCTCGAGAAGCGGCACCCGCACCGACGAGTCCTCGCTCAATCGCTCGCCGAGCACGCTTCCCGCCGCCCCGCCCCGACGATCAGGAAACCTGCGCTCTCGCCAACGCGGTTATTTGACGAATCAAACATGGCCTGCTCCCTTCGGGTTAGCGTGTGACTTCTGGACACGGTCGCTGGAGGCCTGGCGCCCCACGAGTTCGGCTTCTGAATCGAGGAAGCTCAAGTCTTCGACGTACGCCCGTTCGATAGCAGCCGTCCGACGCCCGCCGGTGACGCCCGCCAGCGGTAGACCCCTCGGCGCTCACTCGTCCGTCCCGCGGTTCTTGTGCTCCATGAGGTGCAGTGTCACCCCGAACGTCGTCTCCGGAGACGTGAAGATGTAGTGGACGTCGTCGGTCTCGCGTTCGCCCTGTAGGACGACGCCTCGGCGTACCAGTTCGGCTTTGGCGTCTTCGAGGTCGTCGACTTCAATTCCGAGATGGCCGAAGGCTGCGGTCTCGCCATCCTCGAGCTCTGGCATGCCGAAACCCGCAGCGCGGACCTCAATCAACTCCAATTGCGTTTCACCCGATAGCAGGATTTGCAGGTCGATGTCTCCCCCGTGAATACGCTCGCCAACAGCTCTGCCGTCAATGGTGTCGCCCGCTCGAGCGATGGTTTCGTCGATGTCGCGCACAACGAATGCGATGTGATCCAACCCAAGTATCTTCATGGAACTCAGTCGGGTATGGCACCGCCCGGGCCCGCCAAGTGAAGGCAGGACCCGGGCGGGATGCTCCGCGCGGTGGTGTAGGGGTCTCGCGTCAGTCGCGGAGGAATGCCAACGCCTGTGCGACGAACAGGTGGTGGTACTGGAAGATGCCGCCGTGTCCTGAGCTCGGGTAGATGCTGAGCTGTGCGTCGGGCAGCAGCTGTGCGAGGTGGAACGAGCTGATCGTCGGCACCATCGTGTCGTCGTCGCCGTTGACGACCAGGACGGGCTTATCCACGTTCGTCAGGCCTGCCGGCGAGCTTCCCTGCTCCCACTTCGCGAGCGCGGTGAGTTGGGCGCCGATCGTCTCGTTGGACACCGGTGCGTCGCGGTCCTTGGTGCGCTCGTCCACACGCGCGAGGAAAGCATCTGCGGCCGCTTGGCTGGTCGCCGTGGGTGAGAAGAACAAGAAGTGCTTCGGGTGCTTGCCCTGAGCGCTCGCCTTCTCCACCGCGGCCTGGAGTACCGCCCCAGTGGCGGCCGGCCCCTGGTCACCGGCCGGCGCGGTGCCGGCCAGGATGACCCGACGGACCAGGTCGGGCCGCTGCTCGACGATCAGCTGCGCGACCATGCCTCCCAGTGAGAAGCCCAACAGGTCGACCGTGCCCAGCCCGAGCGCCTGAAGAAACGCGATCGCGTCGGCGGCCATGGCCTCGATGCTGTCGGGCGTGGTGCCGCCGGAGCCGCCGACGCCCTGGAGGTCGACCAGGATGACGCGCCGCCCGGCGGCAATGCCGTCGACCACGGCGGGATCCCAATCGTCCAGTACTGCGGTGAAGTGGTGCAGGAACACCACCGGGACGCCAGTGGTCGGGCCCACCTCGCGGTAGGCAAACGAGATCCCCTCGACCTCCACGGTCTTGGTGACGGCGTTCCTGCTGGTCGAAGACCGCGTGTCGTTGTCACCGGTGGGGTGCAGAGCGCCGGCCAGGGTGGTGATCGCCTGGGCGATGGCGGCGCCGGCAGCGTATGTGCCACGCAAGGCGTTGAGCATGACGAAGTCGTGGATGGTGCCCTGGTAGCGCGCCGCGGTGACGGAGACGCCCGCGGCGCGCAGCTTGGCGGCATATGCCTCGCCCTCGTCGCGCAGCACGTCGGCATCGGCGGTGATCACGAGCGCGGGCGGCAGGTCGGCCAGCTCGTCGAGTGAGGCGCGTAGCGGTGACGCGGTGATCTCCGCGCGCTGGGCCGGGTCGGTCGTGTACTGGTCCCAGAACCACTGCATCGCGTCGCGGCGCAGGAAGTAGCCGTCGCCGAACTGGTGGTACGACTCGGTGTCGAAGTTCGCGTCGGTGACCGGATAGAAGAGCACCTGCTGCACGAACCTGACGTCGCCGCGCTCCTTGGCCAGCAGCGTGAGCGCTGCGGTCATGTTCCCGCCGACCGAGTCGCCGGCGACCGCGATGCGGGTCGAGTCGAGGTTCTGCTCGGCGCCGTGCTGGGCGACCCAGGCGGCGACGGCGTAGGACTCCTCGATCGCGGTGGGGTACTTGGCCTCGGGTGAGAGGCTGTAGTTGGGGAACACCACGGCTGCGTTGGCGCCGACCGCGAGTTCGCGGATCAGCCGGTCGTGGGTGTGGGCGTTGCCGACCACCCAGCCCGCGCCGTGGATGTAGACGATGACCGGCAGCGGGCCGGTGGTGTTGCGCGGGCGCAGAATGCGGATCGACACCTCGCCGGACGGCCCGCCGGGCACCGTCATGTCGCTGACGTCGACGTCGGGCTTGGCGATGTCGCCGGACTGCACCTGGTCGACGGTCTCGCGACCCTTCACAGGGCCGAGGTCGAACAGGAAGGGTGGGTTGGCGGTCGCGTCTGCGAACTGCTGGGCGGCCGGTTCGAGCACTGGCTTGCTGGTCATAGCAGGTCTCCTTTGTCCGAGGCCGGGGCGGCCGTCGAGTCGGCCTCCACGGCTGGCGTGGAGGTTCGCTCGGTACAACCGCGCCCCCGTTGACGCGGATTTCGCCCGCGTCGCACCGGTCTCAGATGGAGTCCATCTGACGATGAGATTGCCGCGTTGGCTTAGTGGGGCAGTTCGTCGCCACTCGCGGCGCGGATGCGAAGCACCTGATCGGCGAACCGCTGTGCCGCCGGACTGGTCTCGCCTACAGAAGGCAGCATCAGGTAGATGTGCCGTTCCAGACGCACACCCTCAACCGCGATGAGCCGCAGCACGCTGTCGGGTGCGGCCAGCACCGGGTATTGCAACCCGACTGGTGCGAAGCCGATGCCGACACCGGCGCTGACCACCTCGAGGAACACTTCCCAGTCGCCGACCTCGCAGACAACGCGACGCGGTATGCCCTCGCTGGCGAACGCGGCGTCACTCAGCAACC
>JAVHVL010000581.1:0-5660 GCA_032160565.1 Pseudonocardiales bacterium
GCCGTCATGTCATAAGTAGTCGCATAAGCGACTCATTCACGCAACCCACTCGGCGGAAGGCCCCGGCGGAACCGCGGCACGGAGTCAGAGGTACTGCCGGAGTTCGTAACGCTGCTGCCGGACTGCGACGTACGGGATGCGTATGCCTTCACCCAGCGCATCCGCGCCGCATTGGGCACCCAGAACTCGAATCCGGCCTCGCTGCCGCTCGTGCTCGAGGCCACGCGGGCGGGCGGCGACGAAGCTACAGCGTCGCGCAGGAACGGGAGGCGCGACGGCTCTACGACACCGGGCAGATGACCGTCGAGCAGATCGCTAGAGCGGTTGGGTCCAGCACAACCACCGTGTATCGCTACCTGCCGATGGCCGGCGGCAGGGCCGGAACCTAGTCAGCGAGGCTGCGGCGTCCGCGCTCATCAACCGGGAGGCGGAGGGCCGGGCGGCGGTTGCCACTGGTTCGGGTCGGTCGGACCGTTCGGGTGTTGCCATCGCCACGGCAGCGGGTCGGTCAGGTACGGGGTCGCTGGCGGGCCGCGGTGCGGGACCGGGACGGCGGGCGGTGAGCAGGGCGGTTGCCAACAAAGCAGTGAAGGGTGCGACAAGGCCCCCTACAGAGGCGGCAACATCATCGGGGCGAGGTCTCAACCCGGTCCAGCGGCGGTGCGCTGTGTGGGCGCGTCGTGGTGCAACCTGGGACCCGTTCCGCGTCGAGCGCGAACGGCATGACCGGGCGGAGGTGTCGCGAGGGCCCCAGCTGCCGAATGGCGGGTGGCTGCCCCGGATGCGGCTCGTGCTGTGAGCGCTCGACTGAGGACGGCGAGGAGCGAGGCGATTTGGTCGGCGGAGAAGTCAGGGAGCTCCGGCATGGCTTCCCGGATGGCGGCCTCGTAGGTGTCGTGGACCCACTGCAGCGCGTGTTGCCCGGCGGGGGTGAGGCTGATGTGCAGGCTGCGGCGATCGTGCGGGTTGACGCTGCGGGTCAGGAAGCCGGCCTTCTCCACCCGGTCGAGCAGGGCGGTGATGGTGCCCGAGGTCATGTCCATTCGGTGGCCGAGTTCGCGTGGCGTGAGCGGTCCGTCGGTGTAGACGTGGCCGAGTGCGTTCAGATCGCTGGGGCCCAACCGGACTTCACCAGCCAGGACGCCGCGGAGCCGCTCGCCGCTGACGAGGAGCCCGCGCAGGGCGAGCGCCAGCGTCGGCGTCGGCTCGTCCGCATAGGCGTTACCGGCTGTCATGCACGACCCCGCTTTAGTTGATCAGTGAACTACATGTTGATTGAGCGTAGTGACGCAGCCGGGCGATCGGCCGCGCTGTCGACGGGTGTCGCGCCCACGAAAAATCGCTCGATGATCGAGTAAGTTGACGATCATGTTTAGTTGCTGTTAGCTTCTGACCTTACACGGTGTTAACACCGATTTCGGCACGCCCTCCGGGATGTCCGGATGGACCGCACCGAACTGCCGACAACGGCAAACCCAGCGCGAGTTGGGGACGCAAAGCCACGGGGCCCACGAGGCCAGCCGGGCTACCGAACAGAGGAAAGATCATCATGCGCAAGTCCACCCAGCTCATCGCCGCCGCCGGGTTCGCCGGCCTCGTCGCCGTCGGCGGCGCGGCATTCACCGGCAGCGGCCTGTCCACCAGCGGCACCGCCGCGTCGGCCTCCTTCGTCGGCGGCACCGTGAGCCAGTCGATCAAGGGCGCGACCCTGACCGACATCGGCTACAGCTACGTCGATGCCACCAACACCGCGATCGCCAGCGCGGCGCTGACCTTCGCCGACGAGCCGGCCACCTACGGCAAGACCGTCACCGCGGTGCTCAGCGGCGGAAGCGGAACCAACCTGACGGCCTGCGACGGAACGCTGAGTGCCACCGTCCACACCGTCACGTGCTCCTCTGACGCTTCCGGCTACACCGGCGCCACCGGCCTCGCGGTCACCGTCGCCTCCTAGTCGGCCGCCGCACCGGTCCGCCCTCGCCGGCGGATCGGTGCGGTCACCCGTTAGCCGAGCCTCCTCGATGCGCACCCGCCGCCCGCTCGCTCGCCTCGCCGCGCGCTTCGTCGCGGCCTGCGTTCTCGGCGTGCTCGTGCTGGCCGGCGGCGCGGTGGTCAGCGGCCGGGTCGGCTACGTGGCGACCCACGGCATCAGCATGAACCCGCTCTACCACCAGGGTGATCTGGTGGTGGTCGCGCGAGCGCAGTCCTACCAGCGCGGCGAGATCGTCGCCTACCACGTCGCGGACAGCCACCTCGTCGCGCTGCACCGCATCATCGGCGGCGACGCGAGCGGGTGGGTGATCAAGGGCGACAACAACCAGTCGATCGACTCGACGCACCCCAGCTCCGATGACCTGATCGGCCGGGCGGTGCTGCACATCCCGCACGGCGGGCTGTGGCTGCAACGCCTGAGCAGCCCGGCCGTGCTGGCCCTGCTCGCCTTCGCCCTCGTGGGTGGCGGCGGGCGGGCCGTACACACCCGACGCAGACGAAGGAGCGCGACCATGTCCCGGCACGCCAGCCCCGCCCCCCGCGCTGCCGTCGCGCTCCGCAGCCTGTCGCCAGGGCTGCACACCGCCGTCTGCGTCACCACGGTCGCCGCCATCCTCGGAGTGGCGCTCGGCGCGTTGGCCTGGACCGGGCCCCGCGACACGCTCACCTCCACCGCCAGCCACAGCACACGACAGCTGGCCTTCTCCTACACCGCCACCGTCGCCCGCAGCGCCGCCTACGACGGCACCACCGTGCGCTCCCCCGACCCGGTGTTCCGCCGGCTCACCGACACCGTCGACGTCCAGCTCGCCTATCGGGGCAGCCCCGGAAGCATCGACGTCGCCGCCGACCTGTCGACGCCCACCGGCTGGCACTCCACCGTCCCGCTGGCCGCGCCCGCCCGGTTCACCGGCCCAAGCGACCAGGCAACCGTGCGATTGGACCTCAACGCGATCCAGGCCCGCGCCCAAGCCGCGGCCGCCGCGACCGGCCTGCCCGGCAGCCCGCTGAGTGTCGCGGTCACCGCGACCATCCGCACCGCCGGCAGCCCGCCGTTCACCCCCACCCTCAAGCTCGACCTCACCGCCTTGCAGCTCAGCCTGGCCGGCGGCCCGAGCAGCCTCACCACGCAGGATTCGGTCACCGTCCCACGGCTCACGCCCGCCGTGCGGACACTCCGCATCCTGGGGCGCCACCTCGCCGTGCCGCAAGCCCGGGCCGTGTCCGTCACGCTGCTCGCGGCGGCCCTGGCCGCCGCCGCGCTGCTCGTGATCGTCGGGGTGGCCGGCGGCCCCGCGACCGATGGGGCGGCGATCAGGCGCCGCTACGCGCCGCTGTTGGCCCTCGTTCACCCGCTGCCCGCGCGCCCGAACCTGCCCGTCGTCGACGTCACCGAGTTCGCCACCCTGGCCCGGATCGCCGAACGGGCCGGGCTGCCGGTGCTGCACTGGGCACGCAGCGATGTGGAGACCTTCGTCGTGATGGAGGAGGGCAGCACCTACCGCTACCGCACCGGCGACAGCACTCCCATCCCGGCGGCGATCGCTGCGGACGCCGACCAGACCGATCGGGAATTCCAGCCGCGATGAACGGAACCGGCGTGTGCGCTCGTCAAGCGTCATCCGCCGGTCGGCTCTTGGCCGTCGGAATCTTCAAGTTTCTCCGTACCTTGCTCCGATTCATGATCGTTGTGCCGAATGTAGGGGTAACACCTGATCCCCTTGCATGCAGGACGGAGCCGCACCGTGTCCATTGACCGGAACTTGGCGCGGAACGTGCTGACCGACGCTGCGGATCCGCTGACGGTGATGCGTCGCGTCGTGGAGCAGGCACTCCAGCTGATTCCCTCGGCCGAAGGCGCGGTCGTCGAGCTGGCCAGCGGCGGCGCGCTGACGATTGTCTGCGCGGCCGGCAGCCTGCACGCCAGCACCGACACCCGAGTGCCGCTACGGGGCAGCCTGGCCGGCCTGGCGCTGAGCAGTGGCCGCACGGTTCGGTGCGATGACGCGGCCACCGACGACCGGGTGCACACCGCCACCTGTGAGCGAGTCGGCGCGATCTCGATCCTCTGCGTGCCGCTGTGGCGCGACGGCCGCACCGTCGGGGTCCTGACATTGACATCCTCGAGCAGCTACGCGTTCGCGGACGACGACGTCGCGTTGATCGCCCGCGTGGCGCAGTTCACCAGCGACGCGATCGCGGCCTGGGCGGACGTCGCCCGCTCAGCCGCCACCGCGCTGTCCACCACCGCGCACAATGTCGCGCCAAGTGCGTCACGAGCGGAGCTGACGGGGCGTGAACTGGCCGGCACGGAGCGGGTGTCGGCTTTCGTGGCCAACGTGCTGCAACCCGGGGCTGACGATGATCGAGACGTCCGGCTGCGAGTCCAGGCAGTCCTCAATGGTCGAACGATGAGCATGCGATTCCAACCGATCATCGACCTGAAGACCGGCCGGCTGGCGGGCTGCGAGGCGCTCGCCCGGTTCCCCGGGTCACGGCCACGGCCACCGGACGTGTGGTTCGCCGACGCGCACAAGGTCGGGTTGGGCGCAGAGTTGCAGCTCGCCGCCATCGAGCTGGCGCTGCAGCGGCTACCTGACCTACCGCCCGACGTGTATCTGGCGGTGAACGTCGGTCACGACATCATGGACAGCCCGGAGCTGCTCGCGCTGCTGCGCGCCATAGATGCCCGGCGCGTGGTCGTCGAGCTCACCGAACACCTTCAGGTGCAGGACTACTCGTCCCTGATCCACGCCATTCGCCGCATCCGGGAGGGCGGCACCCGGCTCGCCATCGACGACACCGGCGCCGGCTTCGCCGGCTTCGCTCACATCCTCAAGCTCGCCCCCGACCTGATCAAGCTCGATCGGGTGCTCACCACCGGCATCGACACCGACCCTGCACGCCGAGCATTGGGTGGCGCCCTGGTCAGCTTCGCCTCCGCGACCGGCGCGAAGATCATCGCCGAAGGGATCGAGACTGCCGCGGAGTTGGACGCCATTCGCCAGCTGGGCATCGAATACGGTCAGGGCCACCTGCTCGGCAGGCCGGTACCGCTTTCCGAACTGCTTTACCGGAATCGGCTCGCCGTGCACGCAGATGCGCGGCAGCCAGCGTGAACTGGCCGTGCACTGGCGCCAATGCCGAGCGCGGACCGGCCAGGCCCCCCGACCCAGCCGGTCCACACGATGCCCGTCAGTTCTCAATCATTGATTGAGTGACGCGTGCATACGGTGTCACGCAAGTGAAGGCAATGTCCTCCACCAGATGGATGAGAATGTACGTTCGGGCCTCGAGCGAGTTTAACGAACACGGTCCTGGCAGAAACCATTTGGAAGCCACGCTCCCGCACACGCGCGTCGCGTCACACCGGCAAGCCCGACGAGTCGGCTAGGCCGGCGAGCAATACGGCATCGTGCACCTCAGCGACAACACCGAACGCCGGCATTCCGGAGTCTGCGCTCACCAACCGGGAGGCGGAGGGCCGGGCGGCGGTTGCCACTGGTTCGGGTCGGTTGGACCGGTCGGGTCCTGCCATTGCCACGGCAGCGGGTCGGTGAGGTACGGGGTCGCTGGCGGGGCCGGGGTCGCGGGCCGGCGACGGCGGGTGGCGAGCAGGGCGGTGGCGAGCCCACCGAGTGCGGCGACTACGGCGGCGGCGACGAGGT
>JAVHVL010000585.1:0-4287 GCA_032160565.1 Pseudonocardiales bacterium
GCCGCTGACGATGTCGCCGGCGTGGTTTCGGACGACCACCACGATGTTCTCGTCCACTCCGGTGATGTGGCCGCCGACGGTGATCGGCGAGCTGACCTGCGACCCGTAGGCCGGCTGCTCCAGCGAGAAGTCCGTGTCGTCGCTGCCCACGACCTCCCACGGAGCCGTCTTGTCGCCTGCTGTCGATGCGTACCGCACCAGGTGCAGGACGGCGGCCGTGTGCGGTTGTCCGCTCGGCGTGTCGTACCCGACGCCGATGCGCGCCTCGTCGCCGTTGACGGCCGTGCTGGTGACCTTGGCGATGTCGCGGAAGCCGAGGTAGTTCTGGGCGAACAGCAGCGCGGTCTCACCGGGGTCCAGATGCCAGGGCTGCGAGCCGGACGAGTTGACCCAGGCCGCCACGCCGTCCAGGGAGGCGAACGGCCAGAGCGGCTCGTAGAAGGCAAAGCCGGACGGAACCTTGCAGCCGAGGTCGGCGAAGAAGCACGTCGACCCGGCATCGGTGGGCATCGGTACGGCAGACGGCGATTCCGTGCGTGACGGCGCCGAGGAGGTCGTCTGCGACGGCGCGACGGATGTGGTCGGCGTCGCGACCGGTGGCGAGCTGGTGCCGGCGGGGGGCGCCTTGTGCGAGGTGCTCTGCGAGCTGATGACGGCGGTCGTCCCGACGACCACCGCGATGACGGCCGCCGCGGCCAGCACGGGGGCGAGCCATCGCGCCCGCCGGCGCGCCGTGGCCAGGTCGTCGGAACGGGGTGGCTGCGCGGGCCGCAGCCGACTCTCGGTGACGTCGGCGGCGGCGGCGTTGAGGGCCGCGCGAATCCGCTCTTCGATGTTCATGACTGACCTCCGAGCAGCGCCGCGATCGCGTCGCGGCCGCGAGATGCACTGGATTTCACTGCGCCTAGCGAGATGCCGAGGGTCTGGGCGACCTGCGCTTCACCGAGCTCGGCCCAGTACCTCAGCACGATCACCTCACGCTGCCGCGCCGGCAGTTTCTGCAGTGCGGCGAGCACTTCGCGGTGCTCTTCGGCGAGGAGCAGGCGCGCGTCGGATGGCGCGTCGGTCAGCGTGGCGTCGACGGGCGGCGGGAAGCGGCGTACGGTCCGGCGCCGGCGGAGCACCGATCGGGCGCCGTTGACCACCGAGGCGCGCAGGTAACCGATGGCCGCATCGTCCGAGCTCAACGCTGCCCAGCGGCGGTGCAGCGCCGCGAACGCGTCCTGCACCACGTCCTCGGCCGTCTCCCGGTCGTCGACGAGCAGCAGCGCCAGCCGCACCATGGCCAGCCGTTGCGTGCGGAACAGCAGCTCGACCCCGTCGTCGGCGCTGAGCGGCCGCGCTGAGTCAGCACCTGCGAACGACCAACGCTCTCGTGCCATCGCCGTCCCCATCGGGCCACCGCCTGTGTCCAGTAGACCGCGGAATTACGGTCTCACAGGGATAGACGCCTGGCCTGGCCGATGGTTGCGACTAACCCGCTACCGCGGTCCGCTCTACTCATGGTTCGGACCCGCTACCGCGGTCCGCTGCACCCATGGTTCGGACCCGCTACCGCGGTCCGAACTGCCGATCTCCGGCGTCACCCAGGCCTGGGACGATGTACGCGTCCTCGTTGAGGCGCTCGTCGACGGAGGCGGTGAAGATCCGCACCGGCAGGCCGCTGGCGCCCAGCCGCTCGATGCCCTCGGGGGCGGCCAGTGCGCAGATCACGGTGAGGTCGGAGGCGCCCCGGTCGGCGAGCAGGTGCAGGCAGTGCAGCAGCGAGCCGCCGGTGGCCAGCATCGGGTCCAGCACGATGACCGGCCGGCCGGCCAACGATGAGGGCAGCGACGCCATGTACGGCGTCGGCTCGTGGGTCTGCTCGTCGCGAGCGAGGCCGACGAACCCCATCTGGGACTCCGGCAGCAGGTTGAACGCCGCCTCCGCCATGCCGAGCCCGGCCCGCAGCACGGGTACCAGCAGCGGCGGGTTCGCGATGGCGACACCCGTCGTCGGGGCGACCGGGGTGACGATCGGGGCGTCGGCAACCCGCAGGTGACGCGTGGCCTCGTAGACCAGGAGGGTGGACAGCTCGCGCAGCGCGGCGCGGAACTCGGCGTTGCTGCTGCGCTCGTCCCGCATCACGGTGAGCCGGGCCTGGACGATCGGATGCTCGACGACGACGGTCTCCACGCAGCGCACCCTATTCGGTACGCACGCTCCTAGACTGGCCGGGTGACCATCCTGGAGCACCCGGATCTGCACGGAACCGCGGAAGTACACCGTCCAGATCCGCACCGCCCGGATCTGCACGGTGCAACTCGGGACGACGCCTCGCTGCGCCGCTTCCTGCACGGGCTGCCCGGCGTCGACCAGGTCGGGGCGGAGGGGCGCGCCGCGGCGCTGGCCACGCGCAGCATCAAGACGACCGCCAAGGCATGGGCCATCGACACGGCGATCCGGATGGTCGACCTCACCACGCTGGAAGGTGCGGACACCCCGGGGAAGGTGCGGTCCCTGTGCGCCAAGGCGGTCCGCCCGGACCCGTCGGACGCCAGCGCGCCGTCCGTCGCCGCCGTCTGCGTGTACCCGGATCTGGTGGAGACGGCGGTGCACGCCGTCCGTGGCTCGTCGGTCGGCGTCGCGAGCGTCGCCACGGCCTTTCCGTCCGGCCGGGCCTCGCTCGACACCAAGCTGCACGACGTGCGTGACGCGGTCGCGGCGGGCGCCACCGAGATCGACATGGTGATCGACCGCGGCGCGTTCCTGGCCGGGCACTACCTGCAGGTGTTCGAGGAGATCGTCGCGACGAAGGCGGTCTGCGGCGATGCGCACCTGAAGGTGATCCTGGAGACCGGCGAGCTGGCCACGCTGGACAACGTGCGGCGGGCGTCCTGGTTGGCGCTGCTCGCCGGCGGCGATTTCATCAAGACGTCCACCGGCAAGGTCACGCCGGCCGCGACACCGCCGGTGGCACTCGTGATGCTGCAAGCGGTGCGCGACTACGCCGACCTGACCGGCGAGCAGCGCGGCGTGAAGCTGGCCGGCGGCATCCGCACCTCCAAGGACGCGGTGCGCTACCTGGTGATGGTGAACGAGACGGCCGGCGAGGCGTGGCTCGACCCTCAGCTGTTCCGGTTCGGCGCCTCCAGCCTGCTCAACGACCTGCTGCAGCAGCGGCACAAGCTGACGACGGGAGCCTACGACGGCCCCGACTACGTGACGGTGGACTGAGATGGCCTTCGAATATGCGCCGGCCCCAGAGTCCCGGGACATCGCGCGGCTCAAGCCCAGCTACCAGATCTTCGTCGACGGCGCGTTCCGCGACGGCGCCGGCGAGGCGATCAAGACGATCAACCCCGCGGACGAGGAGCCGCTCGCCGAGGTGGCCGAAGCCGGCCCGTCCGATGTGGACGATGCCGTCGCGGCGGCCCGGCGCGCGTTCGGCCCCTGGTCGGCGCTGCCCGGCAAGGAGCGCGGCAAGTACCTGTTCCGGATCGCGCGGGCCATCCAGGAGCGCGGCCGCGAGCTGGCCGTGCTGGAGTCGCTGGACAACGGCAAGCCGATCCGCGAGTCCCGCGACGTGGACATCCCAACGGCGGCGGCGCACTTCTTCTACTACGCCGGCTGGGCGGACAAGCTGGGCTACGCCGGCTTCGGCCCGTCACCGCGGCCGATCGGCGTCGCCGGCCAGATCATCCCGTGGAACTTCCCGCTGCTGATGGCGGCGTGGAAGATCGCTCCGGCGCTGGCCTGCGGCAACACCGTGGTGCTCAAGCCGGCCGAGACGACGCCGCTCACCGCGCTCGTGCTGGCCGAGATCATCGCCGAGGCGGATCTGCCGCCGGGCGTCGTCAACATCCTCGCGGGCGGCCCGTCGATCGGGCAGGCCATCGTCGAGCACGACGGCATCGACAAGATCGCGTTCACCGGCTCCACGGACGTCGGCAAGATCATCCAGCGCGCCCTGGCCGGCACGCCCAAGCGGCTGTCACTCGAGCTCGGCGGCAAGGCGGCGAACATCGTCTTCGACGACGCCCCGCTGGACCAGGCGGTCGAGGGGATCGTCAACGGCATCTTCTTCAACCAGGGGCAGGTCTGCTGCGCCGGCTCGCGGTTGCTCGTACAGGAGTCGGTGGCCGACGAGCTGGTCACCGCGTTGCAGCGAAGGCTGGTCACCCTGCGCCTCGGCGACCCGCTGGACAAGAACACCGACATCGGCGCCATCAACTCGAAGGCGCAGCTCGAGAAGATCCAGGGTCTCGTCGAGTCCGGGATCGAAGAAGGCGCGGAGATCTACCAACC
>JAVHVL010000049.1:0-5071 GCA_032160565.1 Pseudonocardiales bacterium
CAGGATGTCGGTCTCGGCGAACCGGTACCCGCGCAGCGCCACCGGCAGCCGTACCTCGGCCACATCGCTCGCCGACAGCGCGCGGTCCGCGGGGAGGACCCAGAGGGGCTCGTCACGGATCGGCGGCGCGATCTGCTCACCCGCGGGCAGCAGCCGGACCGCGAGCATGAACAGGCCGCCGACCAGCCCGATCGCGAGCAGGCCGTACAACGCGAACGTCAGCACCCGTCGATCGTGTCATGCCGTGGCCTCTGTCACTGTGTGCGGGTGATGCTGCGTCTTGGATCGAGGACCTTCGGCCCGGCCGAATTCGCCGTCATGGCGATCGTCAACCGAACGCCGGACTCCTTCTACGACGGTGGTGCCAATGTCGAGCTCACGGCGGCGGTGGACGCCGTCAGCCGTGCGGTCGACGACGGTGCGGACATCGTCGACATCGGCGGCGTCCGGGCCGGATTCGGGCCGGACGTGACCGCCGCGCAGGAGCTGGAGCGGGTCCTGCCCGTGGTCAGCGCCGTGCGCGATCGCTTCCCCGAGCTGGTGATCAGCGTCGACACCTGGCGCTCGGAGGTGGCCGCTCGCGTCGTCACGGCTGGCGCCGACCTCATCAACGACACCTGGGCCGGGGCGGACGCCGGGCTGCTCGCCGTCGCGGCGGAGGCGGGCTCAGGGTTGGTCTGCAGCCACACCGGTGGCCTCGGGCCGCGCACCGACCCGCACCGCGTGGCCTACGACGACGTGGTCGCCGACGTGATCGCCACGGTCACCGCGGCGGCGGAGCGCGCCGTGGCCGCAGGCGTCCGCCGCGACGGCATCCTTATCGACCCGACGCACGACTTCGGCAAGAACACCCGCCACTCGCTGGAGCTCACCCGACGGCTGGACGAGCTGGTCGCCACCGGCTGGCCCGTGCTCGTCGCCCTGTCCCGCAAGGACTTCATCGGGGAGACGCTCGACCTCCCCGCTGCCGACCGCCTCGAGGGCACCCTCGCCGCCACCGCCATCTCCGCCTGGCAAGGGGCCCGGGTCTTCCGCGCCCACGACGTGCGCGCCACCCGGCGCGTGCTCGACATGGTGGCCTCGATCCGGGGCACTCGACCGCCGGCCGTCGCCCGCCGCGGTCTGGCCTGACCCGACTTGCTCACACGGCGCTACGCACGCGCTTCGCTGCGTGATGGACTGGCCCGATGAACGGACTGGTGCTTCGCGACCGGCTCGGTGCGGGCATCGAGGTGCTCCGCCTGAACCGGCCGGACAAGCGCAACGCCCTGGATACCCCGACGCTGACGGTCCTTACCGCGGCGCTCCAGGAGCTGGGGCACGACCCCGAGCTGCGGGCGCTGGTCGTCTCCACCACCAACATCCGTGCGCTGAGTGCCGGTGCCGACGTCGGCGAGCCGCTGGACCACGACGGCGGCATCACTCGGATGGCGGCGTTCACCAGGCTCTACCAGCTGATCGACGAGTTCCCGGTGCCCACGATCGCGGTCTGCGTGGGCACCTGCAGAGGCGCCGGCGCCGAGATCGTCGCCGGCTGTGACCTGCGGGTCGGCGGCGACAACCTGAAACTGGCCTGGGCCGGTGCCCGGCTGGGCGTTCCGGTCGGGCCGGCGCGGCTAGCCCCGCTGATCGGCGTCGCCCGTGCGAAGGACCTCATCCTCACCGGCCGGGCTATCGGCATGGTCGAGGCGGAGCGGTACGGCCTGCTGCAGCGCACGGCCGCCGCTGACGCCGCCGAGGACGCCGCCCTCGAGCTGGCGGCGAGCGTCGCCGCACAGTCCGCCGTCGGCGTGCGGGTGCTGAAGCAGATGTTCCGCGATCTGGATGGCACGGAGCAGCGGATCAGCTACGAGAACGAGCGGCTGATGGACTTCCAGTCGCACGGCGGCGGGCTGCCGACCGGCTGACGCGTCACGCCTTCTCGATCACCGCGAACGCCTCGTCCGGCGTGGCCACCCGGTGCAGCACGTCCAGCGCCGCTTGGCGTACGAAGCCCCGGTCGCGCAAGGCAGCCAGGTAAACCCACAGCGGCGCGTAGAAACCGTCCGGATCCAGCACGATCACCGGCTTGTCGTGCATCCCCAGCGACGCCGACGTCCACACCTCGAACAGCTCCTCGAATGTGCCGATGCCGCCGGGCAGCGCCACGAACGCATCCGCGCGGTCGTCCATGACCCGCTTGCGTTCGCGCATGGTCTCGACCACAACGAGCTCACCCGCGTCGGTATCGGCGACCTCGTACGACACCAGGTGCGACGGGATGACGCCGACGGTGTGCGCTCCGCCGGCCCGTGCGGCGGCAGCGACGGCCCCCATCATCGACACCCGACCGCCACCGGAGACCAGCGAGTGACCGCCGGCCGCGAGCCGGGCGCCGACCCGCCTCGCCAGTTCGAGGTACGCGGCATCGATGGACTCCGACGAGGCGCAGTACACGCAGACCGCTGCCATCTACTGCGCGTCGGTGGCGCCGGTGCGGCTCATCTCGGCGAGCGCACGCTCCTCGGCCTCTTCCTGCTCCGAGCGCCCATGGGTGGAGTCGACGATCCGCGCGACGATCTCGTCGATGTCGTCGGTGACGTGCAGCAGGTCCAGGTCCGGGGCGCTGACCTTGCCCGCCCCCAGCACGGTGCCGCGAATCCAGTCCAGCAGCCCGCTCCAGTACTCGGTCCCGTAGAGGAGCACCGGGAAGCGGGTCACCTTGCGCGTCTGGACGAGCGTCAACGCCTCGAACATCTCATCCAGCGTCCCGAAGCCTCCGGGCATGATCACGAAGGCCTGCGCGTACTTGACGAACATCGTCTTGCGGGCGAAGAAGTAGCGGAAGTTGATGCCGATGTCGACCCAGTCGTTCAGCCGCTGCTCGAACGGCAGCTCGATGCCCAGACCGACCGATACCCCCCCGGCGTCGGACGCGCCGCGGTTGACGGCCTCCATCGTCCCCGGACCACCGCCGGTGATCACCGCATATCCGGCCGCCGCCAGGGCCGCGCCGAGACGGACGGCTGCTTCGTACTCCGGATGACCGACCGGCGTGCGGGCCGAGCCGAACACCGACACGGCGGCGGGCAGCTCGGCGAGCAGCCCGAAACCCTCGACGAACTCGCTCTGGATCCGCAGGACGCGCCAGGGATCGGTGTGCACCCACTCGGTCGGCCCGCGGGAGTCGAGCAGCCGCTGGTCGGTCGTGCCGCCCTTGATCTGGTCGCGGCGCAGGAGCACCGGGCCACGCTGGTGCTCGGTACGGGGTTCCTCGGACGTCATGGCGCAAACGTTATCCGGCGGACCCGGCCGCGCCAGACCGTGACCGCGGCGCCGCTCACGACAGGAACCGCACGATCGCCTCCTCGGCCGCGAGCACGGCAGACAGCTCGACGTGCTCCTCCGGCTTGTGCGCCAGGTTCGGGTCGCCGGGGCCGAAGTTCACCGCCGGGATGCCGAGCTCGCCGAAGCGCGCGACATCGGTCCAGCCCAGCTTGGCGCGCGGCGCGCCGCCGACGGCCGCGACGACGGCCTGGGCCAGCGGGGAGTCCAGGCCGGGGCGGGCACCGGGCGCAGAGTCGACCACCTCGGTGGCATAGCCGTCGAACAGCTCCACCACATGGGCCTTCGCCTCGGCCTCCGACCGGTCCGGCGCGAAGCGGTAGTTCACGGTCACCGCGCACTCGTCAGGGACGACGTTGCCCGCGACCCCACCGGAGATGCCGACCGCGTTGAGCCCCTCGCGGTAGGTGAGGCCGTCGACGTCCACCGTCCGCGGCTGGTACTCCGCCAGGCGCGCGAGGATCGGCGCCGCCGCGTGGATGGCGTTGACGCCCAGCCAGGAGCGCGCGCTGTGCGCCCGTACCCCGGTGGCGCGCACGACAACCCGCAGGGTGCCCTGGCAGCCACCCTCGACGACGCCGCCGGTGGGCTCGAGCAGGATCGCGAGATCGCCGGCCAGCGCCCGCGGCCGCTGCCGCGCAATGCGCCCGAGGCCGTTGCGGGCCGCATCCACCTCCTCGCAGTCGTAGCAGACCCAGGTCAGGTCGACGCGAGGATCCAGCGCCCCGGTGCCGACGAGGTGCGCGACGCGCAGCAGCACCGCCAGCCCCGACTTCATGTCCGTGGCGCCACAGCCGTAGAGGACGCCCCCCTCGACCTGCGACGGGACGTTCGCCGCGATAGGGACGGTGTCGAGGTGCCCGGCGAGCACGATGCGCTGTGGCCTGCCGAGCGAGGTGCGGGCGAGGACGACATTGCCGTCGCGCTCGGTGGCCAGCCCGTCGTAGCGCCGCAGCGCCGCCTCGACAAGATCGGCGAGTGGCCCCTCGTTGCCCGACACCGAGGGCACGTCGATCAGCGCGGCGGCGAGGGCGCCGGCGTCGACATCCAGATCCAGCACGCTGCGAGGCTACGCGACCCCCCTGATTCGGCCGCTCGATACTGTGGTGCCGTGACTCGAACTGCGTGGGGATACGGGCTTGCGTCCACAGTGGTGGACGGAGCCGCGGCCGGCCGCGTCCTGGACACCTGGTTCCCGGCACCCGCTCTGGGCCCGGCCGCCACAGGCCCCGCGCCCCACGAACTCGCCTCGTTGACCGGATCGCACGGCACCGCGTCCGACCGTGGCCTACGGGTCGACCTGATCCTGTGCGAGATCGACCTGGACGCGCCTCCGGCCGCCGTACCTGACGCGTACCTGCGCCTGCACCTGCTGTCGCACCGCCTGGTCGCGCCCCGCCAGCTCAACCTGGACGGGCTGTTCGGCGTGCTGCCGAACGTCGTGTGGACCTCGCTCGGGCCGTGCGCCGTCGAGAACTTCGAGCACACCCGCATGGCGCTGCGCCGCAAAGGGCCGGTGCAGGTGCTGGGCGTGGACAAGTTCCCCCGCATGACCGACTACGTCGTGCCGACCGGCGTGCGTATCGCCGACGCCGACCGGGTCCGGCTCGGGGCGCACCTCGCCGAGGGCACCACCGTCATGCACGAGGGCTTCGTGAACTACAACGCCGGCACGCTCGGCGCGTCGATGGTCGAGGGGCGCATCTCGGCGGGCGTGGTGGTCGGTGACGGCTCCGACGTCGGCGGC
>JAVHVL010000152.1:0-6760 GCA_032160565.1 Pseudonocardiales bacterium
GCCCTCCGTGCGGTCTACGAGAGGCTGGCCCCGGCCGTGTTCGGTTATCTGACCGCCCGGGGTGTGCCGGATCCGGAGGCGGTTACCAGCGACATATTTGTTGCTGTGTTCAAGCGGCTTGATGCCATTGATGGAGCCTCAGCGGGGCTGCGAACCGCGGTGTTCTCAGACGCATACGCGCGAATCCCGGATGAGGTACGGCCTGCCACAGACGACCCTGCCCCCGTCGCTTATCGACCAGGTACGGATTTCCGCACGAGCGCCGCGGCAGCTCGGGTCGCGCTGCGAGAGATCGACAGTGCGGGCGTGGTCGCAATGGTGAACCGACTTGCGCCGGGGCAACGAGATGTCCTGTTGCTGCGGGTCGTGGCTGACCTGTCGATCGACCAGGTTGCCGAGATCACCCAGCGATCGCGCGTCGCTGTCAAACAGTTGCAACGCAGAGGCTTTGTCGCCCTGCGAACGATGCTGGTGCTCGAGGCGCAACGTGCCGCAGAGGACTGACGAGGGAGAAGCTTGTGATGCCTGACCTACCCCTTCCTCGACGTGCCGGAGCACCATGTCACCTCCACGCGGTGCCGAGCAAGCGCACCCGCCGACCTCGCCCAGCCGAGTTGGGCGACGCGCTGCGTGCACTTCGCTCACTCGGAGTCGGCCGTCTTCCGCCGCCGTCGCCAGAGCTGGCAGAGATCCTGGGTATGCCCCGAAGCCACCTGTCGTCGACCGAGTAGGCCGACTCAGCCGGGGCAGCTCGATGGCGCGTTCGACGGCGTGTTGGACGGCGTGTTAGACGCCGTGGCGTCAGCGGATACCGAGCTTGCGGTGGTCAGGGACGCTGCTGCGTCCGATTGGCTACCTGCAGCGGTCGTCGTGCCTGCCGCGGTCGTCGTGGGCACGCTCGGGTCGGGTGCGGGGGTGGCGGGCGTGGTCGTCGCTGGCGTGGCCGTGGCAGATGCGCTCGGAGTTGGACACGTCGAGGACGCCGTCTCGCTCGACGTGGGCGTGGTGGGCGGCGTCGGCGTGCTCGACTCAGTGGGCGGCACGTTCGTGGACGGCGCTGATGGTGACGCTGATGGTGTAGCCGGCGCGCCGGCGGAAGATCTCGGTACCGGCCAGAGCCCGAGCGGTGGCCCAGGATCGACCGGTGGGAATCTCGGTGGCACCACTGGCACCGGTACAGGCACTGCCGGCACTGAGATGTCGCCGGCATAGGTGGCCTCGAGCGCGAGCACCAGCGCCAGATAGCTGTCGGAATCGTTGTACGCGAGGACGGCCCGCGTCTGCCCAGCCGTTGTGCGCAGTTCGCCACCGGCGGCACAGAGATAGTGCGCGGCGGCCAGTGCGGCGTCATAGACGCTGAACGGGTCAGCGACCCTATCGCCGTTGCCGTCGACCGCGTACCGGGCCCAGGTGGTCGGGATGAACTGCATCGGCCCCACCGCACGGTCGAGGATCGTGTCGCCGTCCAGGCGGCCGGCATCGGAGTCGCGGGTCAGCGCGGCTCGTACTCCGTCGAGCGGAATTCCGATGATCTTGGGAGTCGATGTGCCATCGACGTGCAGTACGGCGCCGCCGAATCGCCCGTGGTCGGACTCGACGCGTCCGATGGCAGCCAGTAGGGGCCACTGCAGTCCACAGGCCGGATCCGATTCGGCGGTACGTCGCGCCGCCCGCTGGTAGGCATCCAGCGCGATGGCGGGGATCCCGCCGGCCGCGAGGCGGGCAAGCACGGGATTGCCCGGTGTCGGCACATGACCCGGGTTCGTCGGTTCGACGCGGCCAACAGGGCCTGGCTCGCTCGAGGATGCAACGACCACCTCGGGCGGGGTTGCGCCGTCGGCCCGACTCGCGACGGCAGGTGGGCGGTGGGCGTCAGCGTTGGTCCGCGTCCCCGCAGACCCCGATGCGACGACCACGCCGAGTGCGGCAACGACGGCGGCGACGACGGCAATGGCCGGCGACGGTGGGAACAACGGCCCGCTCGTGTGTGCCGGCCTCAACCGCCGGCTCGCCGTCGGCTTGATCGCCGCACGTGGGTCGTCAGCGCGCCGTGTCACGGTTGGTGCTCGAGCACTCGTTCGGTTGCTTCGGGAGGCTCGGCATGGAAAGCCCGAGACGTGGGCGCGGAACGCCGACACCACGCCCAGGCAATGCCGGCGGCACCGATTGCGACGAGCAACGCCAACGCAAGTCCGTTGACGATCGGCGCAAGTCGATGCGCAGGTGCCGGCGTCGCGTCGCTCGACACTGCGAGCTGCCACGCCAGCGTGACCGCGAGGGTCCGTCCGGAGCGGTGAATGATCGCAGCGATTTGCGGGTCCTCTGATCCCGCTAGCGGGCCGGTCCCGAAGTACCGCCCCGGCTCGACCTGCCGCAACGGCACGACACTTGCGATGCCGTCCTGGGTGATGGTCAGGGCCAGCTCGTCGATCGCGGCGGGCGGCGGGCGGCGCGAGCTCGCGACGATCACCGTGAACGCATTCGGTCCGGGTTGATTCGGGGTCGCAGAGACCGTGACAACGAGGTCGTCCATGGCGCCGCTGCGCGCCTGCGGCTCGCTCGCCACCGCGTCCGGCGCCGGACCGCGTGGCGGGGCGGATTCGACAAGGACCGCAACGGCGATCAGCAGGATCGCGCCGATGCCCGTCTCGAGCAGGACGAGCCGCCGAGTCGGCGTTCGGGAGCCCACCGGCTGTCCCGCCGAACCGAACCGCGGCAGTGGTGTCTCGCGCAGCCTGGATGCATTGACGACGCCGACGCCACCCAAGACGACCAGCAGCGCGCTCTTGGCGAGCAGCGCGCGTCCGTACGCCGTGGTGAAGAGGCTGTCGACCGACCCGATCTCGCGTCCGGCGCTGTAGAGCCCGGTCAACAGAATGACCGCGACGCTCACCGACACGAGACGTGCGAACGATCCGCCGCACGCCCGGATGATGTCGACTCGACTGACCCCGTCCACGGGGTGCGGCCACAGGATCAGGACGAGCGCGGCGAGCGAGCCCAGCCATAGGCATGCGGCGAGGATGTGGATCGCGTCGGCGGCGATGGCTGTCCCGCGACCGGACGTGACGGCCGCCGCGTGACTGCCGAGCGCTTCGAGCAGCACGCGCACGAGCACCAACCCTGCCGCGACCGACGCGAGCGACCGGGCCGGCCGAACCTGCGATCTCTCGACCGCACGGAGGCGGACCAGCACCGGGATGAGAACGATCAGGGCCGCCTCGCGGGCGATCCAAAGGTGCCCCCATCGGGTCGACGACAGGACGTCCCCGACCAAGGCGCTCACTGACCGACCGGGCGCGGCGGTATCGCGCGCCTCGGCGATGAGGTCGGCGCACCCGACGAGCACGGCTACGGTCGCGCATCCGGCCGCGAAGGCCAGGAGCCGTCGGCGCGCCAGGCGGATCGCGGACAGGACTGGATTCGCCGGCCCGCCAGCCCTGGCTCGTCCCAGGACCAGTTGAGCGACGGCGAACCCACCGATCAGGCCGGCCAGTGCGGCGATGCCGAGCCATCTGCGGCCGACATCGATCGGCGAGGCCGTGGTGGATGCGTTCGCGGCAGTGACAGCCGAGGGGCCGTTCGCCGCGCCGACGTTGAACAGCACGACCCCGTTCGTCGTGTGACCGTCGTCCTCGGCGAGAACGCGCCAAAGGACGCCGTACGTTCCGTGCGCCAGGTGGGGCAGGGCGAGTTCGAGCAGCCGCGGATCGCCACGCGCCGCGACAGCCTGGCTCCCCGCGACCGCGTTGCCGTCGTGGTCGACGAGCCGAGCGCCACTCAGCTGGGCGGAGATCTCCTCGCTGAACCACAGCCGCACCGACCCCGGCGCCGCCGCCACGGTTGCGCCGTTGGCGGGGTCCGAGGTGACGAGTACGGCGTGCGCCGCCGCCGGCTGGGCGTTCGTCAGCACCGCGAGCGCGACACCCGCGATCCCGAGCGCGATGCCACGGATCACCCGACGGCGTAGCTGCGCCCACATCGATCGACTGGTCACCTCACTCGGCCCCGCGCCATCAGCAGAGTGCCGACGCTGCGGCGGGCCCGCCGCCGGTGCTGGCCCACACGACCCGGCCGAGGCAGGGAGGGTTCGCAGCCTCCGACCGCGAGGTCGCGATCAGCGGCGTCCGAGAACCCGTCCCAGTGTGAGCCCTCGAGGATCTCGGCGAGAGACACGAAGGTAACGCTCGTGTTCAGCGCATCGTCGGGCATCGGGTCCCGCCTTCCGGACGGCTCCGCGCCAGCCGACGCGGTGGCGACTAGCCGGAAGAGTAGGGGGATCCGGTGCGGGGACGGCCGGTTCGTGACGACACCGTCATTGGTCCGTCATGGTGCTCTCATCTCAGCGACCCATTCGCACAGAAATCGGCACAACCACACCAAATGCAGGTTGCAAATCCGCCAAACGGATGAGCGTGCCTAGTACGGGTTGATGATGCGGCTGCACCTCACGCCGGACTACGTTCCGAGCGCCGCGACCACGCGTGACCGTGCCCGGGGGTGCGCATGACGAGAGTCCTCGTCGTCGACGATGAACAACGCATCTGCCGATTCGTCGCCCGGTCGCTCGACGCACACGGCTTCCACGTCGACTCGGCGGCGACCGCCACCGACGCGCTGCGGCTGGCCGCCGCCAACGACTATGCCCTGATCATCCTGGACCTGCTTCTGCCCGACTTCGACGGATATGAAGTACTTCGCCGGATCGTCGAGGCGAACTCGTCACAGCGGGTCCTCGTCCTGTCGGCGGTCGGCGACGTCGAGTCGAGGGTTCGATGCCTGCGGTTGGGCGCCGTCGACTACCTCACCAAGCCGTTTGCGATCGCCGAGCTGGTGGAGCGGGTCAAGCGGCGCGTTGACGACCACGGCGCCACGTCGATGCTCCGGTGGCTCGAAGCCGGCGGCGCGCGGCTGGACCTTCAGCGCCGCTCGCTGCGCGTCGGTGAGCGCGAGGTCCCACTGACGCCACGTGAGTTCGAGTTGCTGGAACATCTCATGCGGCACGCGAACGAGGTCTGCACCAGGCTGGAACTGCTGGGTGACGTATGGGGATACTCCTTCGACCCGGGCAGCAACGTCGTGGACGTCTGCGTGGGGCGGCTCCGCACGAAGCTCGAGCACGATCTGATCGAGACGGTGCGCAATGTCGGCTATTGCTTCATCGCGAGTTGATCGCCGGCTGTTTCTGGCTTGGGCGGCGTTCGCCGTCGTCAACGTCGCCCTGATGTTCGTGGTGCCTGGGCGAGAGACCGTCCCGTTCCACTTCGTGTGGATCAGCCTGGCATTGGTGTACGGCCTGCAGCCGTGGTCGGCGATCAAAACGTGCGTCGTCCTTGCCCTCGTGTGCATCTTTACCGGCGCGGCCTTGATCGGGCACGTTCGCAACGGGGTGATCGGATGGGAAGAGACCACCGAGGTCCCGTTGATGACGCTGGTGTTCCTCGCCATGGTCTGGCACGTGCGGCGGCGTGCTGCCGCCGTCAGTGAGGCACGCGCATCTGCCGAGAGCGAGCGTCAGATGCGCGACGGGCAACGCCGATTCGTTCGCTTCGCTTCGCACGAGCTGCGTACGCCGGTGACCGTGGCGCGTGGTTACACCGAACTGATCCGCAATCAGGCCACTCGCGCGCCGCTTCGAGAAGACGCCGGGATTGTTCTCGATGAGCTGGACAAGCTGGAGCGGATCGCCGCGCGGCTGCTCACGTTGGCGCAGATGAACGAACCGTCCACGTTCCGGCCGGAGCTGGTGGACCTGGATGTGTTGCTGCACCAGACGATCAAGCGATGGCGCCCCGTCGCTGATCGTCGGTGGTCGATCGAAGCCGGGGCGGGGATGCTCATCGCGGATCCCGAACGGCTTGCGACGGTGCTCGACAGCCTGCTCGACAATGCCGTTCGCTGCACAGAGGACGGTGGCCATATCGGGATCTCGGCTCGCCGTGATGGCAGCTGCATTCTCGTCCACGTTCGCGATGACGGCATCGGGATCCCCGCTGATGAACTCGACTTCGTGTTCGACAGTTTCCGAAGTGGAGCCAGGGGCGCCACGGGCATGGGGCTGGCCATCGTCAAGGCCGTGGTCGAAACACATGGCGGCACAGTATGCGCCGCGAGTCGGTCGGGGAAAGGGACGGTGTTCACGCTGTCCCTGCCGGCCGCGGAGCCGCTCGGCTCCGGGATGGCACGCCTGACGAATGCTCTGCAGGAGCCGGCTCGACGAGTCTTCGAGCGGGCTGCGACCGACGACGGCCGGCCCGCGTCCTAGTCGTTCAGGCTCGATGCCGCGTCATCACGGCGCGTGGGTAGCGCAGCGGCTCGTGATGCGATGACGCGTTCATGACGCCCTGATGAGGAAATCGTCATGAACGACGACGGAACCCGCCGGCAGCCCCAGGATCGCCGCTAATGCCAGCAGCTGCCGACGCACGTCGTGCGGGGAGGGTGGAACCGATGCCTGCACAGGAGCCGAGTCGCGCGACCAAGGTGACCTTCTCGAGAACGCGAGCAAGCCGGTCGGTGAGTCAGGGGTCGCGGCGGCGCAACCGGCGCCGCCGCGTGGGATTCATAGCCCGGGTGGCGGTTCTGGCAGTCATCGGAGGCTTGCTTCCCGCCTTGAGCCTGGCCTTGGCGCGGCCTGCGTCCGCTGCTGCATCCTGTCCGTCGGGTGGCTGTTCAGTCACCGTCGACGCGCGCGACCTGACGTCGGGCAGTCCGCTGGCCCGGTTCAGCTACATCGTCAATGTCGATAACACCAAGCTGC
>JAVHVL010000212.1:0-3391 GCA_032160565.1 Pseudonocardiales bacterium
CGGCTCGGCGTACCCCAGCGGATAGGTCTCGCGCCACTGGTCGATCTGGCGCCACCAGGCGGTGAGGTCGGCGCGGTGGTCGGTGGCGTACTCGGCCTCCACCGCCGGGACCAGCTCGAGCAGCACCTCGCGGACGTCGCCGACGATCGGGACGTCGGCCACCCGGTTCTTGCCGATCTCGGCCGGGTCGATGTCGGCGTGGATGACGGCCGCGTGCGGCGCGAACGTCTCCAGCCGTCCGGTCACGCGATCGTCGAAGCGGGTGCCGAGGGCGATGAGCAGGTCCGCCTTCTGCAGCGCCGTCACCGCGGACACCGAGCCGTGCATCCCGGGCATGCCCAGGTGCTGCGGGTGGCTGTCCGGGAATGCGCCGCGCGCCATCAGGGTGGTGACCAGCGGGATGCCGGTGAGCTCGGCGAGGCGGCGCAGTTCCTGCGTGGCGCGCCCCTTCAGCACCCCGCCACCGACGTACAGCACCGGGCGCCGCGCCGCGCTGATCAGGCGCGCGGCCTCGCGGATCTGCTTGCCGTGCGGCCGGGTGACGGGCCGGTACCCGGGCAGGTCGATACGCGGCGGCCAGCTGAAGGACGTCTGCTCCTGGAGAACGTCCTTCGGGATGTCGACCAACACCGGCCCCGGCCGGCCGGTGGCCGCGAGGTGGAAGGCCTCGGCGATCGCCTGCGGGACGTCATCGGCGCGCTGCACGAGGAAGTTGTGCTTGGTGATCGGGAGCGTGATGCCGGATATGTCGGCTTCCTGGAAGGCGTCCGTGCCGATGAACGCGCGCCCCACCTGACCGGTGATGGCCACCATCGGCACGGAGTCCATGTAGGCGTCCGCGATCGGCGTGACGAGGTTGGTGGCCCCGGGCCCGGACGTCGCCATGCAGACGCCGACCTTGCCGGACGCCTGCGCGTAACCCTCTGCGGCGTGCCCCGCGCCCTGCTCATGGCGGACCAGGATGTGCCGGACTCTCGTGGAGTCGTACAGCGGGTCGTACGCCGGCAGGATCGCTCCGCCCGGGATCCCGAAGACGACATCTGCGCCGACCTCCTCGAGCGAACGGACCAGTGCCTGCGCTCCGGTGATGCTCGACTCGCTCATGCCGTTGCCTCTCTTCGGTCGTGCGCTGTCCTGCTGTCCTGCCGTGCTCGTGCAACAAAAAACCCCTCGTGCGAATGCACGAAGGGTTAGCGCGTCGAGTCGGTCTGGCGACCTAGTCGACACGCTGACTGATAAGTACGAGCTGACGCACGGGTGAAACCTTACCCGGTGCCGCCGAACGAGTTCAACCCAGGCCGGTTCATTCCAGCGGGGCCGACGTCTCACGTTTCTGGACTGCTGGTCGATATGTACGGTGCAGGCACCGAAGCGTAGGACCTTAGCCATGTTGATTCATCATTAGTTTGGTGTAGGTTTGTTGTGAGTGGGGACCGCGGGGGACGCGGGGAATACAGAGTGCCTATCTGATTCCGGAGCTCCCAGATGTTGCGAAACCCCCCAAGGCGGATCCTGACCGCCTTGCTCGTGAGCACAGGTTTGCTGCTCGGGAACGCCGTCGTCGCTACCAGCGCCGGCGCGACAACCCCGTCGGCCGCCGTTGCCAACGTGTACGCCGACAAGGTGCTCGGGCTCATGAACATCGAGCGTGCCGCGCACGGCCTGCCGTTGCTGCGCATGAACGCCCAGCTCGAGTCGGCCGCCCATCGGCACAACTTGCGGATGGCCGCCTACAACAGGATGTCGCACCAGCTGCCGGGCGAGTCCACGCTCGGCGTGCGGGTGAGCGCCGCCGGTTACAACTGGCGCAACATCGGCGAGAACGTGGGGTACACCAGCAACTGGTGCCTCGCCGGCGCCTACAGCCTCCAGCAGCTCATGTACAACGAGCGCTCGCCGAACGACGCGCACCGGCGGGTCATCCTGAATCCCGTCTATCGAGATGTCGGGGTGGACATCTACATGGACGGCGCGCACCACAAGATGTGGCTGACCGAGGACTTCGGCAGGCACATGTAGGCGCCAACGATCCGGCAGGACGCACGGCTCACCGCCGGGCGGCACGTAGGGGAACCGCGGGGGATGCGGGGGAAACGCATCCAATCGGCTCAACCAACCGGACGGTCTTCCCAATGACGCACAACTCGCTCGACACCCACACCGTGCGCAGCAGGCGCATCTTCGTGGCGGCAGCCCTGGCCGCCACGTTGCTGGTCGGCTACTTCGCCAGTGCCGGCCGCGCCGGCGCCGCGACCGCACCGGTTACCGGCCACGTGCCGACGAACCTCACCCTCGTCGTAGACCCCGGGCAGCCGGCGACCAGTGCGAGGCCGACCGCCCGCGCCCGGGCCCTCGCTCGAGCGAAGGCGATCGCGCAGGCCAAGGCCGTCGCCCGTGCCAAGGCCATCGCCCGTGCCAAGGCCATCGCGCAGGCCAAGGCGGCCGCCAAGGCCAAGTCGGTCGCGTCATCGAAGGCGAAGCAGGCCGCGCTCGACCGCAAGGAGGACTCCATCGCCAGGGCCGTCCTCGCGCTGCTCAACAGCGAGCGGCGGGCCAACGGGCTGCCGGCGCTGACGATGAGCTCGCAGCTCGTCCGTAGCGCGCACGGCCACAACATCACGATGGCCAAATTCAACACGATGTCGCACCAGCTCCCCGGCGAGCCGTACTTCACCGCCCGGATCGATCGGACCGGCTATCGCTGGCGCACTGCCGGCGAGAACGTGGGCTGGAACTCGGAGAAGACCGAGAACGGCGCGCTGTACCTCGAGAAGCTGATGTACAACGAGAAGGCGCCGAACGACGGTCACCGGCGGAACATCCTCAGCTCCTCCTACCGCAACGTCGGCATCGACATCGTCCTCGATTCGCGCACCGGAAAGCTCTGGCTCTCGCAAGACTTCGGCAGCCTCCGGTGACGCGCCGGACGATGCGGGGGACACGCGTCGTTCGGAAGTCAGGGAGCGGTCCGGGCCGCAGGATCACGGGTGGACGGGCGCGGTTCGCGCTCGTGGCGGTTGCCGCGGTGGCAACCCTGACCGTGACGCACGTGAGTAGCGGGCCGGCCGCGTCGACGCGCACGTTGCACCCGACGGTGGGCTCAGGGGGAGCCGGCAGTGCACATCCGTCGGTGGAGGTGGCGGCGCTCAACAAGCTGGTCGCACGGGCTCGTGCCGATGCCGCGGCGAAGGCAGTCGCCGATGCGAGGGCGAAGGCCAAGGCGGCCGCCCTCGCCAGGCAGGCCAAGGCGCTTGCCAAGACCAAGGCGCTTGCCAAGGCCAAGGCGCTTGCGAAGGCGGCAGCCGAGGCCCGCGCCGCGGCAGCACGCGCCGCCGAGCAGGCGACAGTCCGGCGGGCTGCCCAGCAGTCCGCGGCGGTGCCGTCCCCGGCC
>JAVHVL010000276.1:0-4283 GCA_032160565.1 Pseudonocardiales bacterium
GAGTCGACCGCGGCTCGTTCATAGGGTCGATTATGGACCGGGGGGTCCGACAATACCGGCCCAGTTTCCCCCGACCACGAAAGAAGATTCTCGAAGATCCGAACCGGGCGAGACCCGGACCGCAACCCCAGCGGAACGCGACCCGAGAGCGCGACCCAACCAAAGGATCAACCCCTCGTCGCCGCGCGTTTCACCCGCCAACGCCAAGCGAAACGCGACCCGAACCACCGACGCCGACCACGCAGTCAGCATCGAAAGTCCGGCCCCGTGCACCGGTTTCCCGGCGAAGGCCTGTCAACACGGACGTGGCGTCAGTCGGACTTGGCGCCGCTGTACAGCGCGGCGATCTGCGCGGCGTTCTCGCTATGCACCACGTTGCGCTTGAGCTTCAGCGACGGCGTGAGCTGCCCGCCGGCCTCGGTCCAGTCGTTGGCCAGGATGGTGAACTTCCGAATCGACTCGGCCTTGGACACCGCCTTGTTCGCCTCGTCGATCGCGGCCTGCACGTCCGCCTGCAGCTCCAGGTCGTCGACGACGTCGGCGATCTGGGTGTCGGCCGGCTTGCCGTGCCGCTCGAGCCACGTCGGGAAGGACTCCGCGTCGATCGTGATCAGCGCCGCGATGAACGGCTGCTGGTCGCCGACCACGAGGCATTGGCTGATCAGCCAGTTGGCGCGCACCCGGTCCTCGAGCACGGCGGGCGCGACGTTCTTACCTCCGGCGGTGACGATGAGCTCCTTCTTGCGGCCGGTGATGCGCACGAACCCGTCGTCATCGATCTCGCCGATGTCGCCGGTGTGGAACCACCCGTCGGCGTCGATCGCCTCGCTGGTCGCGTCCGGGTTGCGCCAATAGCCGGCGAACACCAGCGGCGACTTGAACAGCAGCTCGCCGTCCTCGGCGATGTGGACGGTGACGCCGCCGACCGGCCGGCCGACCGTGCCGACTTTGAGCGCATCCGGGCGGTTCACCGTGATGCCGGCCGTGGTCTCCGTCAGGCCGTAGCCCTCGTAGATCGTGACTCCGACCCCGCGGAAGAAATGCCCCAGGCGGCTGCCGAGCGGGGCACCGCCGGACACGGCCGCTACGCAGTTGCCGCCCAAAGCGGCGCGCAGCTTGCTGTAGACCAACCGGTCGAACAGGGCGTGCTGCAGCCGCAGCCCGACCGACGGCCGCCCCCGGCCCGACGTCGCCTCCGAATACGCGATGGCGACGGCTTCGGCGCGGTCGAAGATCTTGCCGTGCCCCTCGGCGTGCGCCTTCTGCTTCGCCGTGTTGTAGACCTTCTCGAAGACGCGCGGCACGGCCAGCACGAACGTCGGCCTGAAGGCGGCGAGGTCGGCCATGAGGTTCTTGACGTCTGCCGTATGGCCGAGCGTGCACCCCGCGGCCAGCGCGCCGACCTCGATGGCCCGGCCGAAGACGTGCGCGATCGGCAGGAACAGCAGCGTCGAGGTGTTCTCGTTGAACAGCTCCTGCAGGCCGTCCAGCAGCTCGGTCACCTCGCTGACGAAGCTGCGGTGGTTGAGCTGGCAGCCCTTGGGGCGCCCCGTGGTGCCGGATGTGTAGATGATGGAGGCGACGTCGTCGAGCGTCACCGACTCCCGCCGCTTCGTGACCTCGTCGTCGGATACCTCGACGCCCCCCGCGACGAGCGAGTCGATGCCGCCGTCGTCGAACTGCCACACCGTCACCAGCTCCGGCGCGTTCGCGCGGACGGACTCGACGATCTTCGCGTGCCCATCGCTCTCGACGAAGGCCGCCCGCGCACCGGAGTCGGAGAGGATCCACTCGACCTGCTCGGCGCTGGACGTCTCGTAGATCGGGACGACGATGGCGCCGGCGGTGAACAGCGCGAGGTCGGCGAGTGTCCACTCGTAGCGGGTCTTGCTCATGACGGCTACCCGGTCGCCGGCGTTGACGCCTGCCGCGATGAGCCCCTTCGCGACGGCGGTGACCTCGTCGGCGAAATCCTGCGCGGTGACATCGGCCCAGGCACCGTCCACCCGGCGGCGCAGTGCGACGTGCTGCGGGCTGCTCCGGGCGTTGGCGAATACGAAGTCCGCCGTGTTGGTCTCAGTCAGCGTGGTGACGTTGCTGGCGACATGCAGCTCGCGCACTCCTCCGTCGTCCTTTCTGGCGGTTTCCGGCCGCCGGCAGGGCACCCCGCAAGGTCGCGGTCGCAGAAACCGTAGCTCTTTGCCCCGCCCCATGCGAACAGAACGGGTACGCGTGGGATGCTGCGCGACATGCCGGACATCGACGTCGTCGACTCGACGTGGATCGGTGCGCCCCAGGACACCGTCGCCGCCGCTGTCGCCCAGCCGGCCAACTGGCGGCGGTGGTGGCCCGACCTGGAGCTCGTCCTGGACGAGTGGCGCGGCAACAAGGGGGTCCGCTGGACCGTGGGCCCGTCGCGCCTGGGGGCCGCGGGATCGATGGAGATCTGGCTGGAGCCGGCTTGCGGTGGAGTCGTCGCCCACTACTTCCTGCGGCTGGATGCGGTCGACGGGCGGCCGATGAGCCGTCGGCGCAAGGTCGCCACGGCCGACGCGCACCGTCGCCGGGTGAAGCAGGTGCTGTGGGCGCTCGGCGACCAGCTCGATCCCGGCCGCACGGCCCGCGTCAGCGCACCGCACAGCCAACCGGGCCGGTAGCCTCTGCGGAATGGCCGACCAGTCGACCCAGTCGATCGTGATCGACGCCGCTCCGGCCACGATCATGGCCGTTATCGCCGACTTCGCGAACTATCCGGTATGGACCCGCTCGGTGAAGAGCGCGGACGTCGTGGCGGAGGGGCCTGACGGCCGGCCCGAGCGGGTGGCGTTCGTCCTGGACGCCGGCGTGGTCCGCGACCAGTACGAACTCGAATACACCTGGACCGGTGACACCAAGGTGGAGTGGACGCTCGTGCACGGCCAGATGATGCGCGCGCAGCACGGCAGTTACGTCCTGAAGGAGGCCGGCGCGGGCTCCACCGAAGTCACCTATTCACTCACCGTCGACCTGGCCATCCCGATGCTCGGCATGCTCAAGCGCAAGGCGGAGCGGGTGGTCATGGACACCGCGCTCAAGGAGCTCAAGAAACGCGTCGAGACCGTCGCCGCATGAGCGGCGCGCGATGAGGATCGTCCTGTTCACCGGCAAGGGCGGCGTGGGCAAGACGACCACGGCCTCGGCAACGGCCCTGCGCCTGGCCGAGCGCGGCATGAAGACCCTGCTGCTGTCCACCGACATCGCGCATTCGCTGGCCGACGCGTTGGACGTGCCGCTCAGCGGCGAGCCCACCGAGGTCGCGCCCAGCCTCTGGGCGGTGCAGATCGACACGCAGACCCGGTTCGAGGCGGCGTGGCGAGACGTGCAGCGCTTCCTCGTCGACATGCTCGCCCGCAGCGGCGTGGATCCGATCACGGCCGACGAGTTGACCGTGCTGCCCGGCGTGGACGAGGTGCTCGCGCTGCTGGCCGTGCGTGAACTCGCCCTCGCCGGCGACTGGGACGCGCTCGTCGTGGACTGCGCGCCGACCGCCGAGACGCTGCGCCTGCTGGCGCTGCCGGAGGCGCTGTCGTGGTACCTGCAGAAGGTCTTCCCGGCGCATCGCCGGCTGGCGCGCGGCATGCGCCCCATCGCCGCGATGCTGGGGCGGGGCGAGGTGATCCCGCCGGACAACATCTTCGAGGCGCTCCTGCGGCTCAACGACGAGCTCGCAGCGGTGCGCGACCTGCTCGGCGACCCGGCGGTGACCTCGGTGCGGCTGGTGCTGACGCCGGAGTCCGTGGTCGCCGCGGAGGCGCGGCGGACGTTCACGGCGCTGTCCCTCTACGGGTACGCCGTGGACCTGATCATCGCCAACCGGGTCTTTCCGGCCGGCGAGGACGCCTGGCGGCAGGGCTGGGCCAGCGCGCAGCAGACGCAGCTCGCCGCGATCCGGGAGTCCTTCGCCGGCCTGCCGGTGCGCGAGCTGCCGTACCGGGCCGCCGAGCCGGTCGGTGCCGACGCGCTGCGGGAGGTCGCGCAGGCGCTGTACGGGCCGTTGCCGGGTGAGGATCCCGCCCGGCTCGGCGAGCCGCGCGAGCTGCTGCGCGTCGACGCCGCGGGCGACGGCTTCCTGCTGCGGATGGCACTTCCGCTCGCTACGAAGGCCGCGGTCGACGTTGCCCGCGCCGGCGACGACCTGGTGGTGACCGTCGGCGGCAACCGCCGGGTACTGACGCTGCCGAGCGTGCTTCGGCGGTGCACGGTCGCCGGCGGCGAGTTCGACGAGGGCGAGCTGCGGGTCCGGT
>JAVHVL010000294.1:0-4347 GCA_032160565.1 Pseudonocardiales bacterium
CCGTTGGCCAGGCGGGGCGCCCGCGCCGCGAGGCGGGCCCAGCGCGGCAGCCAGCCCAACGCGTAGTGCGACGCCGGCCGCAGCCGTCGGCGGTAGCGCTGGTAGAGCGCCTCGGCCTTGTACGTGGCCATGTCCACGCCGGCCGGGCAGTCCGACGAGCAGCCCTTGCAGGACAGGCACAGGTCCAGCGCCTCCGCGACGGCATCGTCCTTGAAGCCCTTCACCAGGGAGCCGTTCGCCAGCTCCTGCAGCACGCGCGAGCGGCCGCGGGTGGAGTCCTTCTCGTCGCGCGTCGCGAGGTAGGACGGGCACATCACGCCGCCCGCGGCGGTGGTGTCGGCACGGCACTTGCCCACACCGACGCAGCGGTGCACCGCCGTGGACAGGTCGCCGCCGTCGTGCGGGTACGCGAAGCCCAGCCCCGTACGCAGCGACCGCGCCGCAGGCACGCGCAGATCGGCATCGATCGGGGCGGGCGCCACGATCACGCCCGGGTTCAGCAGGTCCCCCGGATCGAAGGCGTGCTTGACCGCGCCGAATGCGGCGATCGCCCGCGCGGAGTACATGTACGGCAGCAGCTCGCCACGCGCGCGGCCGTCGCCGTGCTCGCCGGACATCGACCCGCCGTGCCGGCCGACGAGCTGCGCGGCGGCCACGACGAACTCGCGGAAGCGCGCGGGCTCGGCGGTCAGCGGGAAGTCGATTCGCGCGTGCACGCAGCCGTCGCCGAAGTGTCCGTAGACGAGGCCGTCCACGCCGTGCCCGCGCATCAGCTCGCCGAACTCGCGCAGGTAGGCCCCGAGCTGGGCCGGCGGGACGGCGGCGTCCTCCCAGCCCGGCCAGCCGGGTGCGCCCCCGGGGGTACGGCCACCGAGCCCGGCACCGTCCTCGCGGATGCGCCACAGCGCACGTGCGGTCGGGCCGGTGACGATCGCCGAGTCGAGGCAGCCGGCGTCGGCGATGAGCTTCTCCGCTGCGGAGCGGGCTTCCGCCTCAGTGGCGCCGGCCGTCTCGACGAACAGCCACCCCTCGCCCCGCGGCAGGTGCGGGACGGCCGCGGGGCCGCGCCGCTGTCGCACCACGTTCACCAGCCGCGCGTCCATCCCCTCGATGGCGACGGGGCGATGCGGCAGCAGGCCGAGTACGGCGTCCGCCGCGGCGGGCATGTCGGGGTAGCCGAGGACGGCGAGCGCCACCGCTGCCGGGGCGTCGACCAGCCGGACGGTGGCGCCGAGCAGCACCGCCAGCGTGCCCTCCGTCCCCACGAGGAACTTCGCCAGGTCCGCGCCGTTCTCGGGCAGGAGATGCTCGAGGGAGTAGCCGGACACCTGGCGGGTGAAGCGGCCGAACTCGGTGCGGATCACGGCGAGGTTGTCGCGGACGATCCCGTCCAGCGTGGCGAAGAGCTCAGCGGCGAAGAGCTCGGCCCCGTCCGCGCGGTAGCTGCTGGCGGCGAAGCGCTGCCCCGCCGCGGTGAGGACGTCGAGGTCCACGACGTTGTCGGCCGTCCGCCCGTACGCCAGCGCGCGTGACCCGCAGGCGTTGTTGCCGACCGATCCGCCGATCGTGGCGCGGGCATGCGTGGACGGGTCCGGGCCGAAGCGCAGGCCGTACCCCGCCGCGGCGAGCGTGATCTCGTCCAGGATCGCGCCCGGCTCCGCCACGGCGATACGCGCTTCCGGGTCGACCGACAGCACCCGGTTCAGGTGGCGCGAGAAGTCCAGGACGACCCCCGCCCCCACCGCATTGCCCGCAATGGAGGTGCCGCCGCCGCGTGAGGTGAGCGGCACCCCGAGTTCGCGCGCGACGCCCAGTGCGGCGGCCACCTCGTCGGTGTGCCGCGGGAAGGCGACGACGGTGGGCACCACTCGGTAGTTGGACGCGTCGCTCGAGTACTCCGCGCGGCGCCGGTCGGAGCTATCGACCTCCGCCAGCCCGGCCCTGCGCAGCTCGGCAGCGAGCTCGCGGGGCACGACGGTGTTCACCGCGCCATTCTTCCGCATGCCCGCTCCCGGCTCGGCGGGCCGGGTCGATGAACCGTTGCTGAGGCACTCCCCAAAGGGTTGGCAGTAACATCCTTCTCACGTATCATACGCTTCATGCAACATACTGCGGCTGTACGTTCTCCGAGCAGCTTCGTCAACCGATCCGATGAGTTGGCAGCGCTCGAAGCGTGGTGGGGTCGCCGCGGCGCCGGCATGGCAGTGGTCTGGGGCCGGCGGCGGGTCGGGAAGAGCTGGCTACTGAAGAAGTGGGCGTCGGACAAACGCGCCGTGCTCCACGTCGCCCGGAACCGCCCCGGGACCGACGAGCTCACGGTTCTGAGCGCGGCCGTGGCCGCCGTCGCGACGCCCCGCCGCCGTGACCTGGCTGATCGACCGTTCGTCGACTGGGACGACGCGTTCGACACGCTGGCAGAGCTCGCCGAGTCCGAGCCACTGCTGCTGATCATCGACGAGTTCCCGGAGCTGCTCAAGGTCAACGCGGGCTTCGAGAGCGGTCTGCGGGCCATCTGGGAGCGCATCGAGGGCAACTGCCAGCTGCGCCTGGCTCTGTGCGGTTCCGCTGTCCGCGCGATGGAGGCACTGCAGACCCAGGACGCGCCGCTGTTCAACAGGATGACGTTGCGACTGCAGGTGCACCCCTTCCGCGTGCACGAGGTGGCCAAGCTGCTGCCTGACGCGACCCCACTGGAACGCGCCGCGGCGTGGGGCGTTTGTGGGGGGATGCCGTTCTACCTCGCCGCGTGGAACACCGGCGCCTCGTTCAAGGAGAACCTGCGGCAGCTGTTCTGCACGGAGCATGCGCTTCTGCTCAGCGAAGGGGAATTCGTGCTGGCGACCGAGGACGTCGCCGGCGGCGGACGTGACCGGCTGCCTGAACAGGTGCTGCGGGCGATCGCCGGCGGCCACACCAGTTACAGCGACATCCGGTCGGTCATCAACACGCTGCCCACGCGGGTACTCACCACCCTCGAACAGCACCGACTGGTTACGAAGGTCCAGCCCGTCACCGAGAGGCCGTCAACCAAGCTCAGCTACTACCGGATCGCCGACAACTTCCTTGCGTTCTGGCTGAGCGTCATCGAGCGGCACCGCCCCGCGATCGAGCAGGGTCTCGGGCCGAGCCTCGTCGACGTCGTCACTGCGCAGTTCGACGACTTCATGGGCACGCGCTGGGAGGAGGCGCTACGCGAGCACGTCCGGGCTCTCGCCGCCTCGGGAAGCCTGTCCGCGGAGATCGTCGAGGTGGGCGAGTTCTGGCTGCGCCAGGCCGGCGCTGCCGAAGACCCGTGCCAGCTCGACGTCGTCGCGCTCGCTGGGCGTTCCCGCAAGGTCGCGCTTGCCGGCGAAGCCAAGTGGGCCAAGCGCAAGTCCGCAGCGGCCCTCGTCGCCGACGTTCGGCGCAAGGCTGATCAGGCGCGGCTGTCGTTCGTCGAGGACCCGGTCTGGCTGGCGTGCGCCCGCGATCAGCTGTCCAACATCCCCAGCGGCTGTCTCGCTGTCACAGCCCACGACATCTTCGCCTGACCGCGCTCAGCCCGGATCAGGTGGCGAAGTACGGCGGCGGGGGCGTGCCGTCGAGCGCCAGCGCGACGGCCGCGCGGGCGGCGACCGGGCCGACGAGGTTCCCCGTGCCGTTGTAGCCCCCGATCGCGACGACCCCGTCGGCCACCTGCGTGCACAGCGGCCGGCCGTCGGACGTGAAGCCGACCGAGGCGCCCCACCGGTGCGTGACCGGTGCCGCCGTTCCCGCCATGCGCTCGGCCACCGACTCCAGGTAACGCTGCACGCCGGGTGTCGGCTCGGTGTCCGCGGTCCACTCCTGATCGAGGAACAGGTCCCGGCCGCCACCGACGTACAGCCGGCCGTCCGCGCCCTGCTGCGCGTAGTCGTACCCCCAGCGCCCGTACACCGGGCAGGGCAGCCGCCCCGCCGCGACGGGAGCGGTGGCGAGCATCTGCAGCCGCGCACTCCGCACTCGGTCGGCGAGCTGGGGCAGCAGCACCTCCAGCCGGCCGTCCACCGCGACGATCACGACGCCTGCACTGATCGTGCCGCCGTCCGTGCCGACTCGACCGGGCGCGACGTCACGCACGGCGGTGTGCTCGTGCAGGGCTGCCCGGTCGGCGACCATCCGCGCCAGCCCGAGCGCCCGCCGCGCCGGGTTCATCGCGGCATCGTCGGGCAGGAAGATCCCCTGGCCCAGCGGGCCGTCGTACTCCTCGACGGCGAAGCCGTGTGCACGCAGCGCGGTGGCGTGGGCGGCGCAGTCGACCAGCTCGGCGGCGCGGTCTGCGGCCTCTTCGTCGTCGGCGGCCTCGGCGGCCTCGGCGTGGTCGGCGTC
>JAVHVL010000330.1:0-7551 GCA_032160565.1 Pseudonocardiales bacterium
GGCGGCGTCGGCGAGGCCTCGGACGAGCTGCGCCATGATCACGCCGGAGTTCCCCTGGGCGCCCAGCACCGCCCCGCGGGCGAGTGCGCGCAATGCGTCGCCGGCGCCGCCGGCCGGCTCGGCGAGCAGCGCCTCGTCGGCGGCGGCCATGGTCAGCGCCAGGTTGGTGCCGGTGTCGCGGTCGGGGATGGGGAAGACGTTGAGGTCGTCGATCTCGGCGCGATGGGCTTGCAGCGACTGCAGCGCGGCCCGGCTCCACTTGCGGATGGCATCCGCGTCAAGCGCCTCGAGCACGTCCACCCCCAGCCGTACATAGGCCCCGTCAGCCTGGCCGCAGGATACTGGGGCCAGCGACGGCCCGGCCCGCGCGCGCGGCACCCGGCCGGTTCCTGTTGCCTCGCGTCAAGATGCCCGCTTCGTTGTAGGCGCTGCACGGGCCTAATCGATGAGTCAACGCGGCGGTTTGGCCGCGGTGTCCGGCAACCGTTAGACTGCTCAGGTTGCCCGGTGACTCGTCGGGCGACCCATCAGTTTCGGCACGCGTTCGCCGTGCAAGTCGACCAAGGAGGCCATTGTGGCCAACGTCTGCGATGTCTGCGGCAAGGGGCCTGGCTTCGGCATGTCCGTCTCGCACTCCCACCGCCGTACCCACCGCCGGTGGAACCCGAACGTGCAGAAGGTTCGCGCGCTCGTGGCCCCGGGAACCCGCCGCCGGATCACCGTGTGCACCTCGTGCCTGAAGGCCGGCAAGGTCACCCGCGGCTGATCGGATTCGTTCGGACGGCCCGTCTCGCTAGCGCGAGGCGGGCCGTTTCGCGTCCATCCTCGATTACTGAACCGCCCGCTGAACCGGGAAGTCACCCGTGTCTACGCCGAGCTGCTTGCCGTAGAACACCGCGCCCGGAGCGCAGGCGTAGTGGCCGAAGCCGTCGGTGCCGAGGTAGCCGGCCGACTCGTACAGCGCGATCGCCTCTGGTTGCTGGTCGCCGGTGTTGAGGACGACGCGCGTGGCGCCGGCGGCCGCGGCCGAGTCCTCCAGCTCGCTCAACATCCGGCGGGCGAGGCCGCGCCGCCGCGCGTGCTCCACGACGTACATCCGCTTGATCTCGACGGTGTCCTCGGCGATGAACCGCCAGCCGCCGGTGACACTCGGGGCGCCGTCGAGCAGGCCGACGAGGAACAGCCCTTTCGGCGGCTCGAACTCGCCGGGCGCCACGGCCGCCGCGTCCCGGCCGCCGTAGCGCCGCACGTACTCCGCCTGCACTTCCTCGACGAGCCGCTGGACCACCGCGTCGTCGTACGGACGGGGTTCGATTCGGAAATCCACGCAGGGAAATCTATGCGGCGCTCAGCGGAAGTGTTCGTGCCCCCCGGTCGGCCAGCGACGGCCGTCGACGCGCACGCCTTCCCCCTCGGCCACCGCGCCGATCACCGTCCACGACTCCGGCAACGTGGTGCCCCGCGGGAACGTCGCGGCCAGGCCGTAGTCGTCGCCGCCGGTGAGCACCCATACGAGCGGGTCGACGTTGAGCGCGGCGCCGACCTCGCGGATCTTGGCGGGGATGTCCAGCTGCGCCGCCGTGAGGTCGATGCGCACGCCGCTGGCCTCCGCCACGTGGCCCAGGTCGGCGATGAGGCCGTCGCTGACATCGGTCATCGACGTCGCCCCCAGGTCGGCCGCCACCGGTCCTTCGGGGTACGGCGGCTCGGGGCGGCGGTGCGCGGTGACGACCTGCACCGGCGAGCGGAAACCGCGCCCCAGCACGGAGTAGCCGGCCGCGGCCCACCCCAGCCGGCCGCAGACGGCGACGAGATCGCCGACGCCCGCGCCGTCCAACGTGACGGGTGCCCGCCCCTGCAGGTCACCAAGCGCGGTGACAGCCAGCGTGACGACGTCGGCCGCAGTCACGTCGCCGCCGACGATCGCGGCGCCCACCTCACCGCACTCCTCGCGCATCCCGGCCATCAGCCCGTCCACCCACTCGAGTGGTAGCTCCGGCGGGGTCCCGAATCCGACCAGCAGGGCGGTGGGGACCGCACCCATGGCGGCGATGTCGGCGAAGCTGCGTGCCGCGGCCTTGTGCCCGACGTCATTCGCCGTGGACCAGTCGCGGCGGAAGTGCCGATTCTCGACGAGCATGTCGGTGGACGCGACCACCCGGCCGTCGGGCGCGGCCACCACGGCCGCGTCGTCACCTGGTCCGAGCAGGGTCGATTCGACCGGCACCAGCCCGGCGGTGACCCGCCGGATGAGCCCGAACTCGCCTAGATCTGAAACGGTGATGACGTTCGCCCTTCACGATGACGGCGGCCCCGCGGCCACCGCCGTGATGGTCTCGCATAGGACTCAGGCGCCTGCGCTACGTTCTACCGGGCAGAGTGACACGACGACGAGAGGACACACCGTCATGGCCGTCAATGCGTACATTCTGATCCAGACCGAGGTCGGTAAGGCCGCCGCCGTCGCCCGCGAGATCGGCAACCTCAAGGGGGTCACGAACGCCGAGGACGTCACCGGCCCGTACGACGTGATCGTCCGCGCCGAAGCGCGCTCCGTCGACGAGCTGGGCAAGCTCGTCGTGGCCAAGGTGCAGGCCGTCGACGGCATCACTCGCACGCTGACCTGCCCGGTCGTCCACCTCTGATCCGGCGGAGCGAACCGATCGACCCGGTACGCCGCCGCGCGGCGCTGATCGCCACAGCGGTCACCCTGCCCCTCGTCCTCGTGCTCGCCCTCGTCCTGGGGCGCACCCACAAGGCACAGCCCACACACCACGCCAGCTCCCCCGCTCCGGCGGCGCTGCCCGCGATCACGGCGGTGGGGCCCACGCCCGACACCGCCGGCCAGGGGGCGTGCAACAAGGTCATCGGCGCGCTGCCACTGCAGATCGCCGGGCTGGCGCCGCGTGTCGTCCACCCGAACCCGGACTCGCCGTACGCGGTCGCCTGGGGCGATCCGGCCATCGTGCTGCGCTGCGGCGTGCCCCGGCCCGCGGCCCTCGTGCCCGGCAGCGCCGACCAGATCTTCTCCGCCAACGGCGGCACCGGTGTGTACTGGGTGCCGGTGAAGCAGAAGGCCGCGACAGTGTGGACCACCGTCGACCGTGCCGTCTACGTCGAGGTCACCGTGCCCGCGTCGTACCCGACCCCTCCGCTCAGCGCGTTCGGCGCGGCGATCGCGACGGTGCTGCCGTCCGTGTGCAGCACCGACCCGAACGAGCCGAACGTGAGCAAGCTCTGCACCCGCCGCCCCTGACCGGCTGAGTCAGGCCGGGTCGAGGCCGCGACGCGCCGCGCGGTCCGCGGCGCGGCCGAAGGCGCTGACCAGCCCCTGCACCGCGAGCGGCCGCAGTCGGGTCAGCAGCGCCACCACCTGCTCGTGGTCGAGCTCGCCGCGCTGGTAAGGGCCCCAGATCGCCTCGACGAACACGTCGGTCAGGCCGTTCGCGACGGCCGTGGCGTGCTCCTCGATGATCCGCGCCGAGTCGTGCAGCACGCTGGCCGGCACCGGCAGGCGCAGCAGCTCCACCGCGTGCCCCAGCACTCCCGGGGAGGCACGGAAGCGGTCGTCGCCGAGGCGCTCCAGGGCCCCGACCTCCAGGAGGTAGCCGATCTCCTCGTCGCTCACCCGGTGGCCGATGCGCCGCTCCAGCCCGGCCCGGTCCAGCTCCTCGGTCTGGTCCGGCAGCCATGGCGCCAGCACCGCCGCCTGCACGGCGTACTCCGCCGGGGGCGCATCGGCCGGGATGCGCGCCAGCACCCGCTCGATGGCCGCGAGCGTGTAGCCGTGCTCCTGCAGCGTGCGCACCAGATCCAGCCGCATCCGGTGTTGAGCGTCGTAGTACGCGATCCGGCCGCGGCGCCGCGGCGGCGGCAGCAGACCTTCGGTTGCGTAGAAGCGGACCGTGCGTACCGTCGTGCCGGTACGCGCCGCGAGTTCGTCGATGGTGAGCTCGTCGGTCTCCAACGCAGCCATGGCCGCGAGCGTAGACCACGACACATGTACTGGCACTTGACAACTGTGACAGTAAGACTGGCAATATCGCCCGAGGTTCGTTCCCGACACTGGTGGAGCAGAAATGACCGAAGCATTCGTGTATGACGCCGTGCGCACCCCGCGCGGTCGCGGCAAGGACACCGGTTCGCTGCACGGCACGAAGCCCGTGTCGCTCGTCGTCGGCCTCATGGACGAACTGCGCAAGCGCAACCCCGGCCTCGACCCCGCCCAGGTGGAGGACGTCATCCTGGGGGTCGTCTCCCCCGTCGGCGAGCAGGGCGCCGACATCGCCCGCACCGCGGCCCTCGTCGCGGGCTACGAGACCTCCGGCCCCGGCTTCCAGCTCAACCGGTTCTGCGCATCCGGCCTGGAGGCGGTGAACATCGCCGCGCAGAAGGTGCGCTCCGGCTGGGAGGACCTGCTGCTGGCCGGCGGCGTCGAGTCGATGTCGCGGGTGCCGATGGGCTCCGACGGCGGCCCCTGGGCGATGGACCCGGAAACCGCCTACGCCACCAGCTTCGTGCCGCAGGGCGTCAGCGCCGACCTCATCGCGACCATCGAAGGCTTCAGCCGCGACGACGTGGACGCGTTCGCCGCCGAGTCGCAGACCCGCGCGGGCAAGGCGCTGGCCGACGGTGCGTTCGGCCGTTCGGTCATCCCGGTCGTCGACATCAACGGTCAGGTCGTGCTCGACCATGACGAGTTCCCCCGCCCCGGCACGACGCCGGAGTCGCTGGGCGGGCTCAAGCCGTCCTTCGCCGGCATCGGCGAGATGGGCGGGTTCGACGCCGTGGCGCTGCAGAAGTACCACTGGGTCGAGAAGATCAACCACGTCCACACGCCGGGCAACTCCTCCGGCATCGTCGACGGCGCGTCCTTGATGCTCATCGGCAGCGAGCAGGCCGGCCGCGCCATGGGGCTGGAACCCCGCGCCCGCATCGTGGCCACCGGTGTCGTCGGCACCGAGCCGACGATCATGCTCACCGGCCCGGCGCCGTCGGCGCAGAAGGCGCTCGCCAAGGCGGGGATGACGGTCGACCAGATCGACCTGTTCGAGGTCAATGAGGCCTTCGCCGCCGTGGTGCTCAAGTTCATGCGCGACCTCGGCGTGCCGCCCGAGAAGGTGAACGTCAACGGCGGTGCCATCGCCCTCGGCCATCCGCTCGGCGCGACCGGCGCGATGATCCTCGGCACGGTGATCGACGAACTCGAGCGCCGCGACCAGCGTTTCGGCCTGGCCACCCTGTGCGTCGGCGGCGGCATGGGCGTCGCCACCATCGTCGAGCGTCTCTGACCCAGCGAACCGACCACCCCCGGCGAAACGACTAACGGAGCCCATTGATGACTGAGCAGAACACGATCCGCTGGGACCAGGACGCGGACGGCATCGTCACGTTGACGCTGGACGATCCGACGCAGCGGGCGAACACCATGACCGGCGCCTACCAGGCCTCAATGCGGGCCGCCGTGGACCGGTTGTACGGGGAGAAGGACTCCGTCACCGGCGTGATCGTCACCTCCGCGAAGGACACGTTCTTCGCCGGCGGCGACCTCAAGCTCCTGTCGCAGGTCGACGACGGCAACGCCGCGGAGTTCCTCGCCGGCGTCACCGCGATCAAGGCCGACCTGCGCCGCCTCGAGACTCTCGGCAAGCCGGTCGTGGCGGCCTTGAACGGCGCGGCGCTCGGCGGCGGCCTGGAGATCGCGCTCGCCTGCCACCGCCGGATCGCGCTCGACAACCCGAAGGCGCAGTTCGGCCTCCCGGAGGTGACGCTCGGGCTGCTGCCCGGCGGCGGCGGCGTCACCCGCATCGTGCGGCTGCTCGGGCTGGCCGACGGGTTGATGAAGGTGCTGCTCCAGGGCAATCGCTTCAAGCCGGCCGAAGCCGTCGAGGTGGGCATCGTCCACGAGGTTGCGGCGACGCCAGAGGAGATGCTCGACAAGGCACGCGCCTGGATCAAGGCCAACCCGGAGGCGGTGCAGCCGTGGGACGCGAAGGGCTACCGGATGCCGGGTGGCACGCCGTCCACGCCATCGCTGGCTGGCATGCTGCCGGCCTTCCCCGCCAACCTGAAGAAGCAGCTCAAGGGCGCCCCCATGCCCGCGCCGCACCACATCATGTGCGCCGCCGTGGAGGGGGCAACCGTCGACATCGGCACGGCGTTCACGATCGAGGGGCGCTACTTCCTCGACCTCGCGCGCGGCCAGGTCGCCAAGAACATGATCCAGGCGTTCTGGTTCGACCTGAACTCCATCAATGCCGGCGGCTCGCGGCCCGCGGGTTACCCGCCGCGACCGGCGAAGAAGGTGGCGGTGCTCGGCGCCGGGATGATGGGAGCGGGCATCGCGTACGTCAGCGCGCGGGCGGGCATCGATGTCGTGCTCAAGGACGTCTCGCTCGAGGCCGCCGAGAAGGGCAAGGACTACTCGCGCAAGCTGATGGACAAGGCCATCTCGCGCGGCAAATCCACCGAGGCCGAGCGGGATGAGTTGCTCGCGCGCATCACGCCGACGGCCGACTACGCCGACCTGGCCGGCTGCGACCTGGTCGTCGAGGCCGTGTTCGAGAAGGTCTCGCTCAAGCACGACGTGTTCGGCGAGACCGAGCCGGTCGTGGCGTCGGATGCGCTGCTCGGCTCGAACACGTCCACCCTGCCGATCACCGAGCTCGCGCAGGGCGTGCAACGCAAGCCGGACTTCATCGGGCTGCACTTCTTCTCCCCCGTCGACAAGATGCCGCTGCTCGAGATCATCCGCGGCGAGCAGACCTCCGACGAGGCGCTGGCCCGCGCGCTCGACTACGCGGCCCAGATCAAGAAGACGCCCATCGTCGTCAACGACAGCCGCGGCTTCTTCACCAGCCGGGTGATCGGGACGTTCGTCAACGAGGCGCTGGCCATGCTCGGCGAGGGCATTCACCCCGCCACCATCGAGCAGGCGACCACTCAGGCCGGTTACCCGGTCGGCACGCTGCAGCTCGCCGACGAGCTGAACATGGAGCTGTTCCTCAAGATCCGCAACGAGACACGCGCCGCCGCCGAGGCGGCCGGCCGCACCCACCCCAGGCACCCCGCCGAGGACGTCATCGAGAAGATGGTGGAGCTGGGGCGGCCGGGGCGCTTGCGCGGCGCCGGCTTCTTCGACTACGACGAGAGCGGCAAGCGCACCGGCCTCTGGCCGGGGCTGGCTGAGGTCTTCCCGGTGAGCGGCAAGCCGGCGGATGTCGACCTGCACGAGCTCGAGGAGCGGATGCTCGTCATCGAAGCCGTCGAGTCGGCGCGCTGCGTCGAGGAGGGCGTGATCATTCAGACGGCCGACGCCAACATCGGCTCGATCATGGGCATCGGCTTCCCGCCCTGGACCGGCGGCGTGCTGCAGTACATCAACGGCTTCCGCGGCGGCGTCGCCGGCTTCGTGACCAGGGCCGACGAGCTGGCCGAGCGCTACGGCGACCGGTTCACGCCGAACCCGCTGCTGCGCAAGAAGGCCGAGAACGGCGAGACCTTCTGACGCCGATGGCTGGACCACTCGCGGGCGTCCGCGTCATCGAGCTG
>JAVHVL010000373.1:0-3119 GCA_032160565.1 Pseudonocardiales bacterium
CCGCCGTCTGTCAAACCCCATCCCGCGGCCTCGACATCGGCGTCCTCCTCCTCCTCGTCACCGAACTCGGCCGCGCGGACAAGGCCGAGGGCGCCGAGCGCCGCGTCGTAGAACGCCAGGCTCGCGGCGAAGCCGGAGGCGACGATCGTCGCGTGGTCGAGGGTCGCCGGCATGCGCCCATGATGCCGCGCAGTGATTCATGATGCCGCGCGGTCATACCGGCCATGCCTCCCGGCGCCACGCGGCGTCCCAGAACATCCATTCGTAACGCGCTGTCGTGGCGAAGTGCGCGGCGGCGCGAGACCGCTCGGAATCGCACAAGGAGACGCCGACGCGGTCGGCCACGGCCAGCACGTCCGCCACGACCGCGACGTAGGCCTCTCCTGCGTACGTGTCGATCCACCGCTGGTAACGCGGATCGGGCGAACCCTGCTCGACGAGCGCGGCGCCGACTCGCTGGTAGATCCAGTAGCACGGCAGCACCGCCGCCAGCCCCTCGGCGAAGCTGCCGCCATAGACCGCGGCGAGCAGGTAGCTGGTGTACGCCGTGGTGGTGGGTGACACCGGAATGGACGCGACCGTCGCCAGGTCGATGCCGAGCTCCGGCAGCAGCGTGTCGTGCAGCGCGAGCTCCACGACCACTGTCTCCGCCGCATGCCGGGCGAACATGCCGGTGTCCGCATGGGTCGGCGCCTTCGCCCCGACGACGGCCAGCGCCCGCGCGTAGTCGCGCAGGTAGTGCGCGTCCTGCGCCACGTAGTAGGCGAAGCACGCCTCGTCCAGCGCGCCGCTCGTCAGCCCGGTCAGGAACGGATGCTCCAGGATCGCGCCGTAGATCGGCTCCACCGAACCCCATAGCCGGTTCGTCCAGGTGTCAGTCACGGTCCCTCGATCCTTCGGCGTCGACATCGCCCGCAATACTTGCGTAGTGACCGCGCAACCCCCCACCGCCCTCACCATCGCCGGCTCCGACTCCGGCGGCGGCGCGGGGGCCCAGGCGGACCTGAAGACGTTCCTGGCCTGTGGCGTGCACGGCATGTCGGCGATCACCGCCGTCACCGTGCAGAACTCGCTCGGCGTCACCGGCTTCTACGAGCTGCCGCCGCACGCCGTCGCCGAGCAGATCGAGTCGGTGGCGACGGACATCGGCGTCGGCGCCGCCAAGACGGGCATGCTCGCGTCCGCCGAGATCATGGCGGCGGTGGCCGAGGCGGTGCGGCGGCTGGGCATCGCGCCGTTCGTCGTCGACCCGGTGGCCGCATCGCAGCACGGCGACCCGCTGTTGCGCCCCGACGCCATCGAAACCCTGCGCGAGGTGATCATCCCGCTGGCCACGCTGATCACGCCGAACCTGGGCGAGGTGCGGCTGCTCACCGGCATCGACGTGCACGCTCGTGCGGAGATGGCGGACGCGGCCAAGGCGCTGCACGACCTCGGGCCGGCCTGGGTGCTCGTGAAGGGCGGCCACCTCCCCGGTGGCGACGCGCTCGACCTGCTGTATGACGGCAGCACGTTCCTCGAGCTGCGCTCCCCGCGACTCGCCACCGCGCACACGCACGGCTCGGGCGACACGCTCGCGGCAGCCATCACCGCCGGCCTGGCGCGCGGGTTGGACATGCCCGACGCGGTGCGGCAGGGCAAGCGGTTCATCAGCCGCGCCGTCGAGGACTCGTTCCCGCTCGGCGCCGGCCTCGGCCCGGTCGGCCACTTCTGGCGGATCCGCGACTGGCCGGAATCAGCCCCGGGCTCAGGCTCAGCCCCGGACTCAGCCCCGGCGTAGCCGGGCGGCGAATGCGGCGGCGGCCGCGCCCGGATCCGACGCCTCGGTGATTGCCCGGACCACGACCACCCGCCGAGCGCCGCGCGCAAGAACCTCGTCCAGCCGCTCCAGCGACTCGATGCCGCCGATCGCGAACCAGGGGCGATCGTCCTCGTGCGCAGCGGCGTGCGCGATCAGGTCCAGGCCGGCCGCCGGTCGTCCCGGCTTCGTCGGGGTCGTCCACACCGGCCCCGTGCAGTAGTACGCGACGCCCGCCTCGATCCGCCCCGCGTCGGCCTGCTCCGGCGAATGTGTCGAGCGGCCGATCAGCACGTCCGGCCCCACTATGTCGCGCGCGATCGGCACCGGCAGGTCGTCCTGCCCGAGGTGCAAGACCGGCGCCCCCACGGCACGGGCGACGTCGGCGCGGTCGTTCACCGCGAACAGCGCGCCGTGCCGCTCGGCGGCGGCAGCGAACACCGACAGGAGCCGGATCTCCTCGCGCGCCTCCAGCCCCTTCTCCCGCAGCTGCACCACGTCGACGCCGTTTGCCAGGACCGCGTCGAGGAACTCCGCCAGGTCGCCGGTGCGCGAGCGGGAATCGGTGCACAGATACAGGCGGGCGTCGTCGAGTCCAGGCACGCGGCGAGCGTAGTGTGACCCCTGCACGGGAGCCCGCTGCGGAGCGGGCTGAGAGGGCAGCAGCCGACCGTCGAACCTGATCCGGGTAATGCCGGCGCGAGGGAGCAATGAGCACCAGCAGCACCACCAGCGACGTCATCGTCGTCGGCAACGGCGCGATCGGCGCCGCCGTCGCGTGGCGATGCGCGCAGCGTGGCCTGTCCGTGACAGTGGTTGACCCCGACCCGGAGCGGGGCGCCTGGCACACCGCCGCCGGAATGCTGGCGCCCGTAACCGAACTGCACTACGCGGAGAGCCCGCTGCTGCGGCTCAACCTCGACTCGCTCGCCCGCTACCCCGCCTTCGCCGCCGAGCTCACCGAGCTGACCGGCCTGCCCACGGGGCTGCGCGAGACGGGCACGCTGTCCGTCGCCTGGGACGCCGCTGACCTCGCCGCACTGCGCGACCTGCACGCGTTCGGCACGTCGCTCGGCATCGACGCCCGGCTGCTCACCAGCCGGGAGCTGCGTGAGCTGGAGCCGGCACTGGCGGCCGGCCTGCCCGGCGGGCTGCTCGCCGGGAACGACCATCAGGTAGACCCACGCCTGCTGCACGGCGCGCTCGCCGCGGCCGGCATGCGGGCGGGCGTCCGCCACGTCCTCGGCACCGCGCAGATCGAGCTACGTGACGACCGGGCCGCAGGCGTCACTCTGGGCGACGGCGCACGGCTCTCGGCCGG
>JAVHVL010000408.1:0-3301 GCA_032160565.1 Pseudonocardiales bacterium
GCGGTGGGGCCGCTGAGTACGAGTTCCAGCACCGAGTTGTAGCCCTTGCCGAAGCTCTGGGTGATCAGGTCGTAACCCTTGCGCGTGGTGCTGGCCGCCGGGTCGGTGCTCTCGTCGGCGTGACCGAGGCGCATCGAGAAGAACGGGATGGCCAGCACGACGATCAGCCCCGCGGCGACGGTGCCGAGTGCCAGCTTGTGCGTCGACACGAACCGCGACCACCAGACCCAGCGGGTGGCATGCTCGTCGTGGTGGTAGGTGCCCGCCTTGATCGCCTTGCGGACCTTGCGGGGCAGGACGCGGTGACCCAGCAGCGAAAGCACTGCCGGGAGCAGCGTCAGCGACGCGATCATGGTCAGCGCGACCGCGATCGAGGTGCCCACCGCGACGCCGTACAGGAAGTCGACACCCAGCGCGCACAGCCCCAGGATCGCCACGCACACCGTCGCGCCGGCGAAGAGCACCGCGCGGCCGGACGTGTTGAGCGCGAGCGCGATCGAGTCGGCCACCCGCATCCCACGCATCAGATTCCGCCGATGCCTGGTGACGATGAACAGCGCGTAGTCGACCCCCACACCGATGACCATCAACTGCGCCAACTGCGTCGCGAAGCTGGCCACGTTCATGCTGTGGCTCAACAGCGAGATGAGCCCCAGCCCGCTGCCCAGCGCCGCGGCCGCGCACATCAGTGGCAGCACCGCCGCGCCGAACGTGCGGAACACGAGCCCCAGGATCAGCAGCGCGGCGATGAAGCCGAAGACCTCCGGCGGGATGCCCTTCTGCTCAGCGGCCAGGTTCGCGAAGCCGCCGCCGGTGAACTCGTACTGGACGCTCGAGTTGGACAGCCCCTTCAGCGCCTTGTGCACGCCGGTGAAGTTCTTGATGTCGTTCTGGTCGCCCTGCCAGTCGATCGTGACGAGCCCGACGGTGCGGTCCTTGCTGAGCAATGCGGCGGTTCCGGCCTTGCTGGCGCCGGTCGAGCAGTCGACGGAGGTCCATGGCGCCGTCACGGCGGCGACGTGGAAGCCGCCGGAGCACAGCCCGTCGAGTGCGGTGACAAGACCGTCGGGGGCCTGTTGCGCGTCCAGCGTTCCCGACTTCGCGTGCACGACGACGGTGCCGACCTGACCGGTCTGACCACCTTGTCCGTTGGCGCGGAGCAGGTCCAGCACCTTCTGCGTCTCGGTGTGCGGCAACGTGAAGACGTCCTTGTACGTCGCGCCGCCCGCGGCGCCGGCGACGATCTGCACGCCGATGATGAACAGGATCCAGCCGGCGATGACGTACCACCGCTTCTGGACGGCGAATCGCGCGAGCGTCTGCATGAAAGCACTCCGGACATGTGTGAATCCCCCAGCCCGACCGACACGGGCCGGGCTCAGCGTCCCGCACGCCACAACATCCGAAGATCGACTCTCAGTTCGCTGACAGTGCTTTCAGTGGCGTCCGCTGCCTAAGGCGGAGGATGCCGTGCCAGCCGGGGCCAACTAAGTCCGGCGGATCTCCGCGCCGTAGACGGCCGCCTGGGTGCGGCGCTCCATGCCGAGCTTCGACAGCAGCCCCGAGACGTAGTTCTTGACGGTCTTCTCCGCCAGGAACAGCCGCTCGCCGATCTGCTTGTTCGTCAGCCCGTCGGTGATCAGGTTGAGGATCTCCCGCTCGCGGTCGGACAGCGACGCCAGACGCTGGTCCTTGGGCGCGCCGTCGCGAAGCCGGGTCAGCAGCCGGCCGGTGACCGTGGGGTCGAGGAGCGACTTGCCGGCAGCCACCTGACGGATGGCGTCGACGAGCCCGGAGCCGCGGATCTCCTTCAGCAGGTAGCCGGCAGCGCCGGCCATGACCGCCGCGAAGAGGGCGTCGTTGTCGTCGTAGGAGGTGAGGATCAGGCAACGGATGTCGGGCAGCGCCGAGCGGATATCGCGGCAGACGTCGATGCCGCTGCCGTCCGGCAGCCGCGCGTCGAGCACGGCGACGTCGGGCCGAGCGGCCGGGATTCGGTTGAGCGCCTCGCTCGCGGTGCCGGCCTCGCCGACGACAGCGATGTCCCCCTCGGTCTCGAGCAGGTCGGCGATGCCACGCCGCACAATCTCGTGATCGTCGAGCAGGAATACGCGGATCTTGTGGCTGTCGGCCGCGCTCAGCTCAGTGGAATCGTCCATCGCAGACGCGTCCCTTCTCGTGTGGGCGGTGCTTCGGGCAGGTCGGCCGGCGTGACGGTCAGCGTGCCGCCACGTCGCTCAGCGCGCGCACGCAGGTTGGCCAGCCCGCTGCGCCTCGTCGCGCCGCCGATCCCCACGCCGTCGTCGACGATGTCGAGCGACAGCGTGGTGACGTCCGCGATGAGGGTGACCGACGCGTGGGTGGCCTGGGCGTGGCGGCCGACGTTGGTGAGTGCCTCGCGAGTCACCGCGGCCAGGTCGTCCACGACGGCCTCCGGAACTGCCGAGTCGACGGGACCGGCGAACTCGACGCGCGGCTCGAACGACAGCAGCGGCGACACGTCGACCACCACCGCGAGCAGCCGGCTGCGCGCCGTCCCCAGCTGCGGCCCGAGTTGGCCGCGGAGCTGGAAGATCGTGGTGCGGATCTGCCGGATCGTCTCGTCGACGTCGGAGACCACCTGCTCCAGCCGGTTGGCCCGGCGGTCGCTGCCGAGGCTGGCCGCCACGCTCTGCGCGGTCAGGCCGGTGGCGAACAGCCGCTGGATCACGTGGTCGTGCAGGTCGCGGGCGATGCGGTCGCGGTCCTCGAGCAGCACCATCCGCTGCTGGTCCGCGCGCGCGTCGGCCAGCTCCAGCGCGATGGCGGCATGGTTGGCGAACGTGGTCGCCATCTCGAGGTCGGCCTCCTCGAAGCGGTAGCGGCCGTGCAGCCGCGCGAGGGACAGGGCCCCGCGGGTGCGCTGCGCGTCGACCAGCGGCACCACCATCATCGGCCCGACCGGCACCAGCTCTGACATGTGCACGTACTGGGTCGTCTGCTCCGTGACGTCACCGATGAGCACCGGCCGCCCCGTCTCGAAGGCGAGCCCGGCCAGCGCGTTCTCGACGGGGTAGGTGAAGCCGGTCAGCTCCTCGGCCTGCCGGCCCGACGCGACCTCCACCATGAGGCGCCGGCGGTCGGCGGTCGGCAGCACAACGGTCACGATGTCGGCGTCCGCGATCTGCCGCGCCAGATCCGCGATCAGTTGCAGCGGATCCTCGCCCTCGGTGCTCAGCAGCTGCCGGGTGATCCCGGTGGAGGCCTGCAGCCAGTCCTGGCGACGCTGCGCCTGGGCGAAGAGGCGGGCGTTGTCGATCGC
>JAVHVL010000562.1:0-12937 GCA_032160565.1 Pseudonocardiales bacterium
CGACGTGTCCTTCATCTCGGTGCGGAAGGTGCTGCCGGCGGTGTTCGATTGCGCGGCCCCCCGCTTCGACTGCCTTGCGATGGTCAAGCCGCAGTTCGAGGTCGGCCGCGAGCGCCTCGGCAGCGGCGGTGTCGTTCGCGATCCGCAGCTGCGGGCCGAGGCCGTCCTGGACGTGGCGCATGCCGCTGCGGAGCTCGGGTGGCTTACCGCCGGTGTCGTTCGCAGCCCGCTGCGGGGGCCGTCGGGGAACGTGGAATTCTTCTTGTGGCTGCGCCGCACCTGTCAGCAGCCGATCGACGATGCGGCAATCGCCAAGATCGTCACGACACCGGCGGAGGCGCCATGACAGCCGCACCGACTCGTGCGCGCCCGCATCGCCGGGGGAGCAGCCGGTGAGATCCGTCCTGCTCGTGGCCCACACGGCACGGCACCAGATCATCGCGCTGGCCGGACAGGCCAGCCAGCAGCTGCGAGACGCCGGCTTCGAGGTCCGGATGCTGGCCGCCGAGGCGCACACAAGTAGCGACGACTCGGTGACAATCGTCGACGAGGCCAACGCGGCGCGCGGCACAGAGCTGGTCCTGGTGCTCGGTGGCGACGGGACGTTCCTGCGCGCCGCCGAGCTCGCCCGCCCCGCCGCCGTGCCAATGCTCGGTGTGAACCTCGGGCACGTCGGCTTCCTGGCCGAAGCGGACCCACATGCACTGACCGACACGGTGCAAGCAATCGTGGAGCGCAGCTACACCGTCGAGGAGCGCGTCACCGTAGACGTCGAGGTCATCATCGACGGCACCGTCAGCGCCAGCACCTGGGCGCTCAACGAAGCCTCCGTCGAGCGGACCAACCGCGAACGGATGCTGGAGCTCGCCGTCGCCGTGGACAGCCGGCCGCTGCTGCGCTTCGGGTGCGACGGTGTGCTGTGCGCCACGCCGACCGGTTCGACTGCGTACGCCTTCTCCGCAGGCGGCCCGATCGTGTGGCCGAACGTCGACGCCCTGATCGTCGTCCCGAACGCGGCACATGCGCTGTTCTCCCGCCCGATAGTGGTGGCGCCCACCTCGACGGTGGACATCGACCTGGTGAGCTACGGGCACGGAGGCATCCTCAGCTGTGACGGCCGCCGTTCGATCCCGGTGCCTCCGGGCGCGCGGGTTCGGGTGCGCCGCGGCGCGCAGCCGGTGCGCATCGCACGTGTCAACGACTGGAGCTTCGCGGATCGGCTCGTGTCCAAGTTCCAACTCCCCGTCCGCAGCCTCCGCGAGGCGTCGTCCCCGCCGGTGGACGACCTGATCGCCGAGTGATCCTCGGCTAATCTCCTGTCGTGCTGGAAGAGCTGCGGATCCGCGGAATCGGCGTCATCGACGACGCCGTACTTCCACTCGGCCCCGGGCTGACGGCGGTCACGGGGGAGACGGGTGCCGGCAAGACCATGGTCGTCACCGGCCTGCTCCTGCTCTTCGGCGGCCGTGCCGACAGCGCGCGCGTGCGCACAGGCGCTGAGCAGGCCAGCGTCGACGGCCGGCTCGAGATCAGCGACCCCGTGGTGGCAGCCCGCGTCCGGGACGCCGGCGGCGACATGGACGACGACACGGGCCTCGTGCTGCGCCGGGTGGTGAGCGCCGCCGGGCGGTCCCGCGCCTACGTCGGAGGTGCTCCGGCCCCCGTCGCTGTGCTCGGCGAGCTCGCGGAGCGGCTGCTCACCGTGCACGGCCAATCCGATCAGCTCCGCCTGACCAGGCGCTCGGAGCAGATCGCCGCCCTCGACCGGTTCGGAGACATCGACGCGGCGCCCTACGCCGAGGCGTACACGCGGTGGCGCGGCGCGTCGGGGCGGCTGGCGGAGCGGACGGCGCGGGCCGGCGAGCTCCGGCGCGAGGCCGACCTGCTGAGCCACGGCCTGGCGGAGATCGAGGCCGCCGATCCGCAGCCGGCGGAGGACGCCGAGCTCACCGCGCTGGCCACCCGTCTCGCTCACGCCGACGCGCTGCGGCTGGCCGCACACGCGGGGCACGACACACTCGTCGGGGACACCGACGACCTCGGCGGGGACGTGGCCGACGTCGCGTCGCTCCTGGCGGCCGCGCATCGGGCCCTTGGGCAGCAGGCGGGTGCCGACCCGGAGCTGGACGAGTTGACCCGACGGCTGGACGAGCTCGCGGCACTCGTGACGGAGCTGGGTGCCGACCTCGGCGCGTACACCGACCGGCTCGACGCCGACCCGGCGCGGCTGGCCGAGATCGAGGCGCGGCGCGCCGTGCTCGGCGGGCTGGTGCGCAAGTACGGCGACGGGCGAGGCGATGTCGAGTCCGTGCTCGCGTGGGCCGGTCAAGCCCGCGACCGGCTGGGCGACCTCGACGTCTCGGACGAGGCCATCGCGCTGCTCACCGAGGAGCGCGACGCGGCTGCGGCAGGCGCGGCGCGGCTCGCGCGGGAGCTCACGAGCGCGCGGGCGTCCGCCGCGGCGAAACTCGCGGACGCGGTCACAACCGAGCTCGCCGGCCTGGCGATGGCGGACGCGGCGCTGTACATCGAGGTCCGACCCCGCCCGACCGGCGGCTCCGCCCACCCGCTGCCTGCGGCCGGGGGTGGGGCCGGTGGCGAGGTCGGTGCCGGCCCCGACGGCTGCGACGACGTGGAGTTCCTGCTCCAGCCGCACCCGCAGTCGCCGGCGTTGCCGCTGGGGCGGGGTGCCTCGGGGGGTGAGCTGTCCCGTGTGATGCTGGCCCTCGAGGTGTGCCTGGCCGGCAGTGACCCGGTGCCGACGATGGTGTTCGACGAGGTGGACGCCGGTGTCGGCGGTCGCGCGGCGGTCGAGGTAGGTCGGCGGCTGGCGCAACTGGCACGCAATCGCCAGGTCATCGTGGTCACCCACCTGCCGCAGGTCGCCGCGTACGCCGATCGGCAGATCGTCGTGGACAAGCCGTCGGATACCGCGCACAACAGCGTCACCGCCAGCGACGTGCGCATCGTCACCGACGACGACCGGATCGCCGAACTGGCCCGGATGCTTGCCGGCAGCGATACCGCCGCGGCGAGGAAACACGCCACCGAGCTGCTGGCGACCGCGGCCGACCATCGCGGTGCGCCGGCGCGGGCCCGCAAGCCCCGGAAGGGCTCGAAAACTGCACGCTGACCGCGTGGCGAACTGCGCCGGCCACAGCATCGGATGGCACCATTGTCCCAATGAAGCTCGCACCCCTGCGTCGACGCGTGGACGCCCCTCCGGGCGTCAGCGGGGTGGCGCGTCTGGACCGGCGGACGAATCGTCTGGTCGGGCGGCTGAACCCCGGTGACATCGCGATCATCGACCACGTCGACCTCGACCGGGTAGCGGCCGAAGCGCTGATCGCAGCGAGAGTGTCGGCCGTGATCAACGCACAGCCCAGCATCTCCGGCCGGTATCCGAACCTCGGGCCGGATCGCATCGTGGCCGTGGGTATACCGCTGCTGGACAACGTCGGCGCCGAGATCTTCGCCGCCGTCAAGGAGGGCACCAAGATCCGCATCGACGGCGACACCGTCTTGGTCGGCGAGGCCGCCGTCGCGAAGGGGACGCCGCAGGATGTCGACTCGGTCGCCGCGCTGATGTTCGAGGCAAAGGCCGGGTTGTCCGCACAGCTCGAGGCTTTCGCGGTGAACACATCCGAGTACATGGGCCGCGAGCGGCAATTGCTGCTGGACGGCGTCGGTGTGCCCGACGTCCGGACCGCCTTCGCGGGCAAGCACGTGCTCGTGGTCGTCCGCGGCTACGACCACGACCGGGACCTGAAGGCCCTCAAGCACTACATCCGGGAGTACAAGCCGGTGCTCATCGGTGTCGACGGCGGCGCCGATGCGCTGCTCGAGGCCGGGCACAAGCCGCACATGATCGTCGGTGACATGGACGCTGTGTCGGACGCAGCTCTGGCCACCGGGGCGGAGGTCGTCGTCCACGCCTACCCCGACGGGCGGGCACCCGGGCTGGCTCGCGTCCAGGACCTCGGCATCGACGCGATCACCTTCCCGACCTCCGGCACGAGCGAGGACGTCGCGATGCTCCTCGCCGATGAGAAGGGGGCCGAACTGATCGTCGCCGTCGGCACCCACGCGACGCTCGCGGAGTTCCTCGACAAGGGGCGCGCCGGGATGGCCTCCTCCTTCCTGACCCGGCTGCGAGTCGGTGGCAAGCTCGTCGATGCCAAGGGCGTATTGCGCCTGTATCGCAACCGCATCTCCTCCGGTGCGCTGCTCCTGCTGGTGATCGCGGCCATGATCGCCATCGTCGCCGCGCTCGCCGTCTCCGAGGCGGGCCGGAGCTATCTCCATCACTTCGACCACAGCTGGAACAACGTCGTCAGCTGGGTACAGGACCTCTTCTCGTGATCTCTTTCCGCTATCACCTGGTCTCGATCGTTGCGGTCTTCCTCGCGTTAGCGCTCGGGATCGTCGTCGGCACGACCGCTCTGAACGGCCCAATCACCACGGACCTGCGCAAGCAGGTCAACACCCTGAAGAACGACCGCACCGCCTTGGCCCAGCAGGTCAAGACGCTGCAGGGGCAGGTGAGCGACGCCGGTGAGTTCGCGCGCTCCTTCGGCAACAAGCTGGTGGACGGCGCCCTCACCAAGCAGAATGTGCTGCTCATCGGGATGCCCGGAGCGAGTGGCAATGTCCAGGACGGCATCGCGTCCCAGATCGCCGCCGCGGGCGGCAAGGTCACCGGCCACGTGTCGCTGACCGAGTCCTATATCGATCCTCGCCGGGGTACCGACATCAGCTCGCTGGCCACCACGGTCCATCCGCCCGCGCTCACCCTCCCCGAGGTGAACGACCCGGGTGAGCTGGGCGGTGCACTGCTCGCATTCGTGCTGCTGGGGCACGGCCAGGCCACCGACCTGAGCCAGGTGCTGAGCGGCTTCTCCGCACTGCACATGGTCTCCGTCGCGGGCAACAACATCACCCCGGCCACGACCGTGGTCGTAGTCGGCACGGGGGCGCGGCCGGCCGGTGACTACGGCGCGAAGATGGAGCTGTCACTGGTCACCGCCCTCCAAGCGGGCGGCGGAAACGTGGTGGTGGCCGGCGACAGCGGGTCCGCATCGCAGGCGGGGATCGTCGCCGAGGTCCGTGGCCCGTCCGGCGACAAGGCCACCGTGTCCACCGTCGACAACGCCGAAACGGCCATCGGGCAGGTGTCGACGGTGTTTGCGCTGGCGGACATCGCGAACTCCAAAGTGGGGCACTACGGCACCGCGACGGGCGTCGACGCGCTGTTCCCCACCCCCACGAAGTAGGTCTCGCCGCATGGACGTCCCGATGCCGACCGCCGCGGTCGCTGCCTTCGCGGAGTTCGTTCGGCACCGCCTAGCCGATGTCGGCGGCACCCTCTGCTCTGGCGTCGGGGACGCGCTGCGCTCCGGCGTCGGGGACGCGCTGGCGCCGGGGTGGCCCCGTCGACATGACGCTGAGCTGATGGTCGTCGTCGGCGCCGCGGCCCCCTTCGGCACGACGTCACATGCCCGCGTCCGCCTCCTGCGTCAGGCGCACGCGAGCGGCCTGCTCACCGCCCGCGAGACCGAGCGTGCGGTTGCGGCGATCGGCGCGCCGCGTTGACGATGCGGGCTACTCGGTGAGTCCGTGTTAGCGTGGACTTCCGTGGATCGGACGCCTCAACCTCCCAAGCATCTGTTCGTTACTGGAGGCGTCGCCTCCTCTCTTGGCAAGGGGCTGACGGCCTCCAGCCTAGGCTCCCTGCTCAAGGCCCGCGGATTGCGCGTGACCATGCAGAAGCTCGACCCCTACCTCAACGTCGACCCCGGGACGATGAACCCGTTCCAGCACGGCGAGGTCTTCGTCACCGAGGACGGGGCCGAGACCGACCTGGACGTGGGTCACTACGAGCGCTTCCTCGACACCGACCTGGTCGGCTCGGCGAATGTCACCACGGGCCAGGTCTACTCGACGGTGATCGCCAAGGAGCGCCGTGGTGAGTACCTCGGTGACACAGTGCAGGTGATCCCGCACATCACCAACGAGATCAAGAGCCGCATCCGCGCGATGGCCGCGCCCGACGCCGAAGGGCGTACCCCGCACATCGTCATCACGGAGATCGGCGGCACGGTAGGCGATATCGAGTCATTGCCATTCCTGGAGGCGGCGCGGCAGGTCAGGCACGACGTGGGCCGGGACAACTGCTTCTTCCTGCACGTGTCGCTTGTGCCCTACCTCGCGCCGTCCGGTGAGTTGAAGACCAAGCCGACGCAGCACTCGGTCGCGGCACTGCGCAGTATCGGCATCACGCCGGACGCCGTGGTGTGCCGCTCCGACCGCGAGATCCCGGACAACGTCAAGCGCAAGATCTCACTCATGTGCGACGTCGATGCCGAGGCGGTCGTATCCGCGTCCGACGCGCCGAGCATCTACGAGATCCCGAAGGTCCTGCACGGCGAGGGGCTGGACGCCTACGTCGTCCGGCGCCTCGGACTGCCGTTCCGCGACGTCGACTGGACCGAGTGGGGCGACCTGCTCGAGCGGGTCCGCCACCCCAAGGCCGAGGTCACGATCGCGCTCGTCGGCAAGTACGTCGACCTCCCCGACGCGTACCTCTCGGTGTCCGAGGCGCTGCGCGCAGGTGCATTCGCCCACCGCGCCAAGGTCGAGATCAAATGGGTGCCGTCCGACTCCTGCGAGACCGAAGCCGGTGCGGCGGCGGCGCTTGCCGGAGTGGACGGCGTGGTGATCCCCGGTGGCTTCGGTATCCGCGGCATCGAGGGCAAGATCGGCGCCGTGCGCCACGCCCGGGAACGCCGCATCCCCATCCTCGGACTGTGCCTCGGTCTGCAGTGCATGGTGATCGAGACCGCGCGCCATCTCGCGGGCATCGCCGGCGCCAACTCCGCGGAGTTCGATCCCGACACACCCGATCCGGTGATCGCCACGATGGCCGATCAGGTCGACATCGTCGCGGGCAACGCCGACCTCGGTGGCACGATGCGCCTCGGCGCGTATCCGGCTGCATTGCGACCGGGTTCCGTCGTCGCCGAGGCGTACGGCACGACCTCCGTCTCGGAGCGGCACCGGCACCGCTACGAGGTGAGCAACGCCTACCGCGATCGCCTGGAGGCGGCCGGACTGGTTATCTCGGGAACCTCGCCCGACGGCCGGCTGGTCGAGTTCATCGAGTTGCCGCGCGACGTGCACCCGTTCTTCGCGGCCACCCAGGCACATCCCGAGCTCAAGTCGCGCCCCACCCGCGCACACCCCTTGTTCCGCGCCTTCCTCGGCGCAGCCTTGGACTACAACAACGCCGAGCGGTTGCCGGTCGAGATCCCCGAAGCGACCCTCGACATCGACGCCTCCCTCGTGAACGGGGTCGTCGTCGGCGCGACGTCCGCCGCGCCGTGACGGCGCACGCCGCGTACCCGGTCCTGGGTACGGAGTCGATCTTCCGCGGGAACGTCATCTCGCTGCGCCTCGACCGGGTGCAGATGAGCGACGGCACGATCGTCGAGCGTGAGGTGGTGGGGCACCCAGGTGCTGTCGGGGTCGTCGCGATCGACGACGACGGGAAGCTGCTGCTGATCAACCAGTACCGTCACCCGGTCGGTGCCCGCCTGGACGAGCTGCCGGCCGGTCTGCTGGATGTCGAGGGTGAGCCCGCGCTGGAGGCCGCGCGCCGGGAACTCGCCGAAGAGGCAGCGGTTACGGCGGCCGAATGGCACGTACTGGTCGACCTGCACCCCTCGCCGGGCTTCTCCGACGAGGCCATCCGGCTGTTCCTCGCCCGGGGAATCCAGCCGCTGCCCGAGGCGGACCGGCACCAGCCGGAGCACGAGGAGATCACCCTCACCGTCCATCGGGTGCCCATCGACGAGGCCGTCCAGCGGGTCCTCGCCGGCGAGATCACTAACTCGGCGGCGGTCGCCGGGATCCTGGCCGCGGCGCACTGCGCGAGCACCGGGTGGGGCGGATTGCGGCCTGCCGACGCTCCTTGGCCAGCCCGCCCCGGGCACTGAGCCGGTGACCACCTCCGCAGTGCGCCGGCCGCTCGCCCCGGAATCCGTCGTCCGCGGGTACCTCGACCACTTGGCGGTCGAGCGAGGCGTGGCGGTGAACACGCTCGCCTCGTACCGGCGCGACCTGCACCGCTACCTCGACTACCTCGAGGCGCGGGGGATCGCCGGGATCGACGCGGTCGACGCCACCGCGGTGAGCGGGTTCCTGGCGCACCTGCGAGAGGGGGACAGTGACCACCCGCCGCTGTCGGCGACCTCCGCTGCCCGGGCGGTCGTGGCTGTCCGCGGGCTGCACCGGTTCGCATTACGGGACGGGCTGGTCGCGGTGGACGTCGCGCGCGAGGTGCGGCCGCCGGCACCGCCGCGCCGCCTGCCGAAGGCGATCAGCATCGAGGAGGTGGAGCGGCTGCTCGACGCGGCTGGTTACGAGCAGACGCCCCTCGCGATCCGTGACCGCGCGCTGCTGGAGCTGCTGTACGGCACAGGCGCGCGAATCTCTGAGGCAGTGGGGCTCGCGGTGGACGATCTCGACCTGCCCGACCGGACCGTGTTGCTGGCCGGCAAGGGGGGCAAGCAGCGCCGCGTGCCGGTGGGGTCCTTCGCCGTCGCGTCGATCGAGGCGTATCTGGTGCAGGCCCGACCGCTGCTGGCGGTGGCCGGCCGCGGCACGCCCGCGCTGTTCCTCAATTCTCGGGGCGGGGCGCTGTCGCGGCAGTCCGCGTGGACCGTGCTGCGCACCGCGGCGGAGCGGGCTGGACTCGCGTCGGGGATCTCACCGCACACGCTGCGGCATTCCTTCGCGACCCACCTGATGGAGGGGGGCGCGGACGTGCGCGTCGTGCAGGAGTTGCTCGGCCACTCGTCCGTGACCACCACCCAGATCTACACGCTGGTGACGGTGGACCGGCTGCGTGAGGTGTACGCGACGGCCCATCCGCGTGCCCGCGGCTGAGGCCGGCGGCTGCTACGCGCGGCACGCCGACGAAGCATCGTCAGCGTCCGAACGCTGCGGTAACCTCGCGTCCGGCGAGCGAGCGATCAACCGGCAGAAGGGTTTACCGCTTCATGACTATGTCGACAAGTCAAGACGGTGACGCTGGTTCGGGGGAGCTCTTCGCCGTTGAGCCTGGCAAGTCGGCCGATCCGGCCATTGCCCGCACGAAGCGCGTTGTGCCAGAACCGAAGCCGATCGATCGCCACGGCCCCGCGCGCATCATCGCCCTGTGCAACCAGAAGGGGGGCGTCGGCAAGACCACGTCGACGATCAACCTCGGCGCCGCGCTCGCTGAACTCGGGCGGCGGGTGCTCCTGGTCGACTTCGACCCGCAGGGCGCCCTCTCGGTCGGGCTGGGTGTGCAACCGCATCAGCTGGACCGGACGGCCTACAACCTGCTCATGGAACGCGGCGTCAACATCGACGACATCCTCCTGAAGACCAGCGTCGCCGGAATGGACCTGCTGCCGAGCAACATCGACCTGTCCGCTGCGGAGGTCCAGTTGGTGGGGGAGGTCGCCCGCGAGCAGACCCTCGCTCGCGTCCTCGCGCCCGTCGTCGAGGACTACGACTACATCCTCATCGACTGCCAGCCCTCGCTCGGCCTGTTGACGGTGAACGCGTTGACGGCAGCGCACGGCGTGATCATCCCGCTGGAGTGCGAGTTCTTCAGCCTGCGCGGCGTCGCGCTGCTCATCGACACGGTGGAGAAGGTGCGCGAGCGCCTCAACCCCCAGCTCAAGCTCGACGGCATCCTCGCCACCATGTACGACGGCCGCACGCTGCACGGCCGAGAGGTCTTCGCCCGCGTCGTCGAGGCTTTCGGTGACGACGTCTTCGACACCGTCATCTCCCGGACCGTCCGCTTCCCCGAGACGACGGTCGCCGGCGAGCCGATCACCAGCTGGGCTCCGACGTCCGCCGGCGCCACGGCCTACCGCAACCTCGCGCGCGAAGTACTCGCGCGGTCATGAACCGCCACCCCGAACGAGGACGCCGATGAGCCGCAGAGCCAGCCTGCCCGGTGCTGCCGAACTGTTCCGCACGACGTCCGCGGCCGAGCCGGAGGTCGCTGCGGCGCCGCCCGCTCATCCAGGCGTCGGCGCTGTACCGTCGGTGCACGAGGTGCCGGCCCCGGTGGCGGACACCGAGGGCACCATTCGGCGGTATCCGCTCACCAGTGCCCGCACCGTCCGCTCGACTCGACGGATCCGAGCCGTCGCCAACGGCGGCCCGACCGGCCGAGAGCGGCACGAGGAGAAGATCACCGTGTACTGCTCGCCGGAAGAGCTGCTGGATCTGGAGTCGGCTCGGCTGCACCTGCGCGCAGAGCACGGACTGGCCGTGGACCGCGGCCGGATCGTGCGGGAGGCGGTGGCGGTGGTCCTCGCCGACCTCGAGGCCAAGGGCGAAGCGTCGATTCTCGTGCGGCGGCTTCGCGAATCGTGAGCCGTACCAGCTCGTGTCGAACCGCTCCGAGTGATCGACTTGCCTGACGTCGGCGAGGTGCGCATGACCATCTCCGCTGAGGACGCCGTCGAGATCGAGGCGATGGCCACCGAACCCACGCCGGCAGCCACGGATGAGGAACCCCGGGGTGATCGCGCGTTCCGGGTTCGCCTGGACAACTTCGAGGGGCCGTTCGACCTGCTGCTCAGCCTGATCACCCGCCGCCAGCTCGACGTCACTGAGGTGGCGCTGTCGCAGGTGACCGACGAGTTCATCGCGCACCTGGGGACGTCGGGGGAGTGGGACCTCGGCCAGGCCACCGAGTTCCTGGTCGTCGCGGCCACGCTGCTGGACCTGAAGGCGGCGCGGCTGCTGCCGTCGGCCGACGTCGAGGATGAGGAGGATCTGGCGCTGCTCGAGGCGCGCGATCTGCTCTTCGCCCGGCTGTTGCAGTACCGCGCTTACAAGCTGGCGGCGGCCTACCTGGGCGAGCTGGACCGTGCCCAGGCCCGCCGGCATGGCCGGTCGATCGAGCTCGAGCCACAGTTCGCGCAGCTGCTGCCCGAGGTACTGATCGGCATCAGCCCGGAGCGATTCGCGGCGCTGGCTGCGGGGGCGCTGCGGCCGAAGCCGGCCCCCGTCGTGATGACCGACCACGTGCACATGCAGCGGGTGAGCGTCCGTGAGCACATGGGGATAGTCCGTGAGCGGGTGCGGCGCCAGGGCGCAGCTACGTTCCGGGCACTGGTGGCCGACTGCACCTCGACCCTGGAGGTCGTCGCACGCTTCCTCGGCCTGCTCGAGCTCTACCGGGACGGCGTGATCGCCTTCGACCAGGCGGCGGCGCTCGCCGAGCTGCGGGTCCGCTGGGTTGGCACGGCCGAGGACGCCGGCGGCGATTCCGAGGACGCAAGCGAGAACACGAGCGAGGCCGGCGACGCGTCGGTGGATGAGGAGTACGGGTGAGCTCGCCAGAGGAGACGGATTCGCAGCCGCCGGAAGACCAGTCGACCGATGAGGCTCTGGCGGATGGGGCGCCCGTCGATGGGACGCCGGCGGATGCGGCGCCCGTGGAGGAGGTTTCTCCTACCGCGCCGCTGGCCGATCCGGCCGAGCTAGGCGCCGCCGTCGAGGCGATTCTCTTCGTCGTGGAGGCACCGGTCTCCATCCCCTCCATAGCTGCGGCCCTGCAGCAATCGGTGGTCGCTGTCGAGTCAGCGGTCGGGGACCTTCGCCGCGCCTACGACGAGCGACGCTCGGGGGTGGAGATTCGCAACGTCGCCGGCGGGGTCCGCATCTACACCCGCCCGAACGTGGCGGCCCAAGTCGAGCTGTTCCTGCAGGACGGGCAGCGCAGCCGGCTGACCCAGGCCGCGCTGGAGACGCTCGCCGTCATCGCATACCGGCAGCCGGTCACGAGATCGCGCGTGTCGGCCATTCGCGGAGTGAACGTGGACGGCGTGGTGCGCACGCTGATCTCCCGCGGGCTGATCACGGAGGTCGGCTCCGATCCGGAGACCGGCGGTGGCCTCTACCGAACGACCGACCTCTTCCTGGAGAAGATGGGGCTCGACTCACTTGCCGAGCTGCCGTCGCTAGCTCCGCTGCTGCCTGAGCTGGATGGCATTGATTCCGATGAACTCTGAACATGAGGATGAGTCGAAGGAAGACGCAACCGACGATCCCGGCGGCATCAGACTGCAGAAGGTGCTCGCCGCCGCGGGGCTCGGGTCGCGACGTACCTGCGAGCAGCTGATCGCAGCGGGCCGGGTCTCGGTCAACGGGCGGCTCGTCGAGGAGATGGGTACCCGCGTCGACCCCGCCACCGCGGTGATCACCGTGGACGGGGCAAGGATCAACGTCCGCAGCGATCTGGTGTACCTCGCGCTGAACAAGCCGCGCGGCGTGCTGAGCGCGATGTCCGACGCCCGGGGGCGCCCGACGGTCGGTGACCTGGTGGCTGACCGTCCAGAGCGGCTGTTTCACGTCGGCCGGCTGGACGGGGACAGTGAAGGGCTGCTGCTGCTCACCAACGACGGCGAGCTGGCCCACCGGCTGATGCATCCGTCCTTCGGCGTCACCAAGACCTATCTGGCCACCGTTCCGGCGCCGGTCGGCAGGCAGGTCGGTCGGCAGCTGTTGGCCGGGGTCGAGCTCGAGGATGGCCCCGTCGCCGTCGACGAGTTCCGTGTGGTGCAGGAGCAGAGCGGCCAGGCGATCATCGAGGTCGTGCTGCACGAGGGTCGAAATCACATCGTCCGGCGGTTGCTCGCCGAGGTCGGGCACCCGGTGTCGCGCCTCGTCCGGACCCGAATCGGTCCGGTGCAGCTCGGCGGGCAGCGCCCCGGGACACTGCGGGAACTGACCCGCGAAGAACTCGCCGACCTGCATCGAGTCGCGGAAACCGCACCCGATTAGGCTGAGTGAGTTTCGCTGGTACGGCCGGCAACAGCGCCAGGTGAGTCGCGCTGGAACGTGACGACAGCAGAACAGTTCGGGG
>JAVHVL010000577.1:0-5881 GCA_032160565.1 Pseudonocardiales bacterium
GGGCTCTCCGCGCCGTTGAACGCCCGGTACAGCTGCCTGAGCGACACGTTGAGCTGCGCTGCGATAGTGGCCGGCGTCAACGTCGGATCTGCCGCCTGCTCGTAGATGATCGCGTCGGTTCGGACCCGCACCGACTCCAGCTGCTCCAGCTCGCCGTTGGACTTGCGCACGGCGGTGCGGAGCAGCAGCCCGGTGATCGCCGCGATGTACCTGTCGACGCCCACCAGGCTGTGCGGCGTGACCAGCTCCTCCGCCCCGACCATGAGCAGGCCGACGCCGGAGCGCAGCAGCGCCGTCTGGAACGCGGTGAGTTCGTAGACGTGGTCGAACATGTCGGCGAGCATCCCCGGTTCCAGCCCGATCGCCGCCTGCGGAACATTCAGCGTGAACAGGTGCGCGTTGCCCATGAACTGTTCGCTGATCTCCTCGGTCGGGTCGATGACCCGCAGCACGCCGTGCGCATTGTTTCCCGCCGCGTCGAATACCGAGCCGGCACAGTCCACGCGGGCGAGCACGTGCACCGCACCCTCGGTGTGCGCCGTGGAACCGCTCCGAGCCGCCCGGTACAGCTCGGCTCCACTGACGGTGGAGGCCGACCAGATGCAGCGGCTGCCGCGGAGTCGGGCGCCCTTGAAGAAATAGGGCGCCCGCGATTGGGCAAGCGGAGATATCTGCAGCCCCAACGGGCCGGTCCTCGTTCGCCCACTCGCGCCGTTGGAGTCCTCAGCCGACACGTCCAGCCAGGCGACCCCGCCAGGAGCCGGAACGTCGAATCGAGGTGGACCGTCCGACACCCCAAACCTCCGAGCAGCACAGTGATCGCCCTCCGCGATCACCGAAAATACAGCCACAGCCGAAGAATCGGCGCGTGTTGCCGAAAGGTAAGGCCCCGGGCTGTCAAACGCAACAGCACGAAACGGACAGCTTGTCGGATACCCACCGCAGGGTGCCGTGCGCGACGCCGATCGCGATGCCGATCGCGATGCCGATCGCGTCACTTCACCGAGTGCTCCGATGGACACGGCCGGGCGTTCGGTGATTGATTCGACGGCAAACCGATGTCGGAAAGGGCGCGATTGTGAAGCTGGGCTACCACACGGGCTACTGGTCATCCGGGCCGCCGCCACTCGTCAGCGAGGCGATCGCGCAGGCCGAACGGCTCGGCTTCGACTCCATCTGGACCGCGGAGGCATACGGCTCGGACTGCCTGACGCCCCTGGCCTGGTGGGGGGCATCGACGTCGACGCTCCGGCTCGGCACCAACCTCCTGCAGATCTCGGCCCGCACACCCGCGGCGACAGCCATGGCCGCCATGACGCTCGATCACCTCAGCGGCGGCCGCTTCGTCCTCGGGCTCGGGGCGTCCGGCCCACAGGTCGTCGAGGGCTGGTATGGCCAGCCCTATCCCAAGCCGCTGGCGCGGACGCGTGAATACGTCGAGGTCGTCCGCGCGATCCTCAAGCGCGACGCCCCGGTGAGCCACGACGGCGAGTTCTACCCGCTGCCGTACCCGGGCGGCACCGGCCTCGGCAAGCCGCTGAAGTCGACGGTGCACCCGCTCCGCGAGGACATCCCGATCTTCATCGGCGCCGAGGGGCCGAAGAACGTCGCCCTGGCAGCCGAGATCGGTGACGGCTGGCTGCCCATCTTCTTCTCCCCCAAGACCGACGGGTTCTACCGGGAAGCGCTCGCCGAGGGCTTCGCCCGCCCGGGGGCACGCCGCACGCTGGCCGACTTCGAGGTGCCGGCGTTCCTGCCGATCGTGATCGACGACGACCTGGAGGCCGCCGCCGACCTCATCCGGCCGTCCACCGCGCTCTACATCGGTGGCATGGGCGCGAAGTCGGCGAACTTCCACGCGGATGTCTTCGCGCGGATGGGCTACACCGGCGAGGTGGAGAAGATCCAGCAGCTGTTCCTCGGCGGGCAGAAGGCCGACGCGATCGCGGCCGTACCCACGGCGTTGATCGAGGACATCGCGCTGATCGGCCCGGCCGCCAAGATCCGCGACGAGCTGCAGAAGTGGGAGCAGACCGTCATCACCACGATGCTCATCCAGGCGGACCCGCGGACGCTGCCCGCGATCGCCGATGCGCTCAGCTGACGCGGTGACGTACCGCATCAGGCGGGGCTGACCGTGACGTACCGCGTCACGCAGTGGGCGACCGGCGCACAGGGCACGGAGGCCATCCGGGCGATCCTCGATCGGCCCGACTTCGAACTCGCCGCCGTCAAGGTCTATTCGGCCGACAAGGACGGCCTCGACGCCGGCGACCTCGTCGGGCGCCCTCCGGCCGGCGTCACGGCGACGACCGACGTCGATGCCGTGCTGGATGTCGAGGCCGACTGCGTCGCCTACATGCCGCGCAACACCTCGCTCGACGAGGTGTGCCGCATCCTCGCGAGCGGCAAGAACGTCGTGACGACCGCGTTCTTGTTCCACCCGCGCCGCCTCGCCGATACGGAGCTCGAGCGGCTGCTGGCCGCCTGCGCCGAGGGCGGCACGACCGTGCACGGCACCGGGCTGAATCCCGGCAACCTCAGCGGAGTACTGCCACTGGCCCTGTCCGGGATGAGCCGCCGTATCGAGAAGGTGACGCTCCAGGAGCGCGCCGACTGGTCGTTCTACGAGAGCACGGGGATCACGTTCGACAACATGCGCTTCGGCCGCCCCCTCGCGGAGGTGTCGGAAGCGGCGAGCGACTTCCTGCGCTTCAACAGCGGCATCTTCATCGAGGAGGTCTGGCTCATCGGCGACGCCCTCCGCGCCGGCCTGGACGAGGTCACCACCGAGGTCGAGGTGGTTCCCGCGCTCGCCGACCACGACATCTTCGGCATCACCCTGGCCGCGGGTACGGCGGCCGGCCAGCGGTGGCGGTGGACCGGGCGGCGCGACGGCCGGCCTCTCGTCGAGATCGAGACGCTCTGGACGGTCGGCGGCGAGTACCCGCCGCACTGGCCGACTCCACTGCACGGCTGGACGCTCACGATCGAGGGGGATCCGTCCCTGCGGGCGCACGTGCTGGGGCTAGCCAGCTACGAGCGCGAACTGCCGATCAGCGAGCACGTCCGGGCGGCGAGCATCGCGACGGCCATGCAGGCGATCAACGCGATCCCGGCCGTATGCGCCGCGGCACCGGGCATCGCCACCATGGCAGACCTTCCCCTGATCCGCAGCGGCGTCGGCTTCGGCAACGTCTGACTCAGGCCGGCGCCACCTCGATCGGTATGCCGTTCAGCGCGGCCGTGCCGGTCAGCCCGTCCACCAGCAGGTCGTCGGCGAGCACGTTGGAGTTGACGCCGGCATGCGCCGCGGCAACCGACATCCGGACGCCGTCCACGTCGTGCCCCCAGCCGTGCGGGATGCTCACGACCCCCACGCGGATGGCATCGGTGACCTCGACCGGCACTACGATCGCGCCGGCACGCGAAGTGACCTTCGCCAGCCCGCCGTCGACCAGCCCGAGCCGCGCGGCGTCGTCGGGGTGCACGTGCGCGGTGCATCGGTTGCCGCCGCGCACCAGGGGCGCCAGGTTGTGCATCCAGGAGTTGTTCGAGCCGAGCTGCCGCCGCCCGATCAGCACCAGCCCGTCCGGCTCTCCCGCGTCCAGCAGGCGGGCCAGCCTCGGCACGTCGGACGTGACGGGCTCCGGCGCCAGCTCGATCTTGCCGCTCGGCGTGGCGAGAACGTCCGGAATGCGTGGGCGCAACGGGCCGAGGTCTACGCCGTGCGGCGCGGCCTCCAGATCGTCCAGGATGAGGTCGTACGGGCCGGCGCGCAGCATCAGGTCGATCAGCCGCGCCGGACCGGTCCGGTCGCCCACAACCGCTGGATCGAGCCCCGACCGGCGCGCCGTCTCGGCGGCCACGAAGTCGTCGATGGCGCCGACGTCCGCGTTCGGGCCCTGCCCGGTGACCACGCCGGCCAGGCGCAGCAGTGTCTGCCACTCCTGGGGGAGGTCCGTGGCCATCACGGCCCGCGTCCAGTTGGCGACGTTGCGCACCGCAAGCTGATAGAAGACGAGGTCGTAGTGCTCGCGCGCCAGCGGCGGCGGGCCGGGGAGGATGACGTCGGCGTGCCGGCTCGTCTCGTTGAGGTAGACATCCAGCGACACCATGAAGTCCAGCTGCCCGAGCGCCTGCGTCAAACGCGCGGCGTTCGGCGTGCTCAGGCAGGGGTTGCCGGCCACCGTGATCAGCGCGCGCACCTGGCCATCACCCGGCGTGAGGATCTCGTCCGCGAGCGTGGCCACCGGCAGCTCACCCATCACCTCCGGCAGCTGCCGCACCCGGCTGTGCCAGCGCCCGTGCGTGAAGCCGCGCCGCCGGCCCGGTGCCGCGTTCGCCTGCCCCGCCGCGCCGAGCGGGAACATCGCGCCGCCGTCGCGGTCGAGGTTGCCGGTGAGCACGTTGAGCACGTCGACCAGCCAGCTCGCGAACGTCCCGAAGGCCTGCGTGGTGGTGCCGATCCGCCCGTAGACGGCGGCGCGCTCGGCCGCGGCGAGCTCCCGCGCGATCCGCCGGATGTCCGCTGCGTCTATCCCGACGACGGGCGCGACGGCCTCCGGGGTGAACGGTGCACAGAGCGTCGCAACCCGGTCGACGCCGGTGACGTGCTCGGCCAGCCGGCCGAGTGCAATGAGCCCGTCGCCGACGATGGTGTTCACGAGCGCGAACAGCAGTAGCGCGTCGGTGCCGGGCCGGATCGCATGGTGCTCGTCGGCGAGTTCGGCCGTTCGCGTGCGGCGCGGGTCGACAACGACGAGCTTCCCGCCGCGTTCGCGGATCCGCTTGAGCCGACGCTGGACGTCGGGGGCGGTCATCAAGCTCCCGTTGGACACCAGCGGGTTCGCGCCGAGAAGCAAGAGGTGCTGGGTGCGGTCGAGGTCGGGGATCGGGATCGTCAGCGGGTCGCCGAAGAGGTAGCCGGACGAGAAGTGCTTGGGGATCTGGTCGACCGTTCCGGCGGTGTAGATGTTGTGCGTACCGATCGCCTTGTAGAGCACGCGGCCGTAGAGCAGCGCGCCGAGATTGTGCGACGACGGGTTGCCCAGATACAGGGCTACGGCGTTCTTGCCGTGCTCGGCGATCACCTTCGGCAGGCGCGCATCGATCTCGGCGAACGCCTCGTCCCAACCGGCGGACACCCACTCACCGGCCCGCTTGATCATCGGGTGGCGAAGCCGGTCGGGGTCCTCGTGGAGTGCCTTCAGCGACGCGCCCTTGGGGCAGATGTAGCCGTTCGAGAAGACGTCTAGGTCGTCACCGCGCACCGAGCCGACTCTCGCGCCGTCCACGGTGACCTGGAGGCCGCAGGTCGCCTCGCAGAGCGGGCAGGTGACGTAAGCGGTCGTCACGATCAGGTACCTCCGTCGTCAGTGGAACGATGGTCGGGTGAAGCTGAAGCTGGACCTGCACGACATATACAACCGCGGCGAGGAGATCGACCGGGCGCTTCGCTCGATCATCGACGAAGCCGTTGCCAAGAAGGCGCCCCTCGTGGAGATCATCCCAGGAAAGGGCTCAGGGCAATTGAAGAAGCGGGTGCTGCGATTCCTTGACCAGAAGGAGATCAAGGCGCTGTACCACCGAGTGGAGAAGGACTCCGACAACTTCGGTCGGGTCTTCGTGCACTTCCGCTGGAAGTAGCAGCGCCGACCACTATCTCGCTACGGTCGCCCCTTCGGGCAATTTGTGCCCAATCGGTAGCTAGCTCATATCGGTTGGGGATAGCTTCGCTCTGCCGGATCAAATGAGCGAAGTTGCTCGAAAACACACGGGGGGAGACGGCAATGGGCGAACCGAATGAGTTGCCGGAAGGCGGCGAAGGTGGCGGTGGCATCTTCGGTGGCGGAATCAGGGGCGAGTGGCCGCAAGAGCT